>CALEEY010000046.1 GCA_937877085.1 uncultured Bacteroidota bacterium | reverse complement strand
TTCTGAACGATTTCCTTGCGCAATCGATCGCGTTCAACTTCAAGGTCGATCATACCGGCAAGCGGTACAAATACCTGATTTCGACCAACCACCGCAGAAACGGAGGCTTTTGGCCGGACGGCCTCGGAAGAAATGGACAGATCCGTGATGCGCGCCAACTTAGCAAAATAGGCTCGGTGGCTGTCTATGGGCCCCATAAGAGCCGGCTCCAACTGCAAAGATGCCGAAATATCTTGGCTTGGAGGCACATTGTACTGGGCGCGGATGTTTCGAATCCCCGATATGAGTTCTTGCATGGTTGAAAAATGCCCTGCCAACTCGACATCCATTTCAGAAGTGTTTTGGACGGGCCACGAAGACATCATGCAGGTATCCCCTGCTGCTCGTGGGCGAACGTGCGTCCATAATTCTTCCGTTATGAATGGCATGAAAGGATGTAGCAATTGAAGCATCGTTTCGAACATTTCAACCGCTAGCGCAATGCGTTCATCTTCCATTGGCTGACCGCCCGTTGGCTTGATCAGTTCGAGATACCAATCGCAATAGTCACCCCAAAAAAGCGTGTAGATTTGGGTCATGGCCTCATTGAGGCGATAGCGACTCAAATCTTCCTCTACTTCTGAAATCGTCACGTTAAGCCGGGTAAGCATCCACTTTTCGGCGAAATCGAGCTCGGCAAAGGAGCGTTGGCGCTTGTAGTGCTTGCCATCTTCCATGAACTGACCAAACACGTTGAACGCGTTCCAAATTTTATTGGCGAAATTGCGCCCCATTTCAAACTTGGTCGGATCCAGCTTGATGTCTTGGCCCTGAGCACACAGAATGGTCAGACTGAAACGCACGGCGTCCGCCCCATACTGGTCGATCATTTCTAGAGGATCAATGCCATTCCCCAGCGACTTGGACATCCAGCGGCCCAGCTTGTCCTTGATCATCCCCGTGATAAAGATGTCTCTGTAGGGCACATCGCCCATGAAATAGAGACCCGCCATTATCATCCTTGCGATCCAGAAAAACAGGATATCGTATCCAGAAACCAATACGCTTCCCGGATAGAATTTTTTAAGATCCGGCGTTTCGTTTGGCCACCCCAGCGTCGCAAATGGCCACAACCATGATGAAAACCAGGTATCCAGTACGTCCTCGTCCTGAACCATCCCCGTTTCAGGCTGGTCGATCGAAACTACGAATGGGCGGCTTTCATCGATGGCTCCATCCGCATCCGTGTAGTACCACACAGGAATCCGGTGTCCCCACCACAATTGACGCGAAATGGTCCAATCTCTAATGTTTTCAAGCCATCGGAAATACTCGTTTTCCCACCGTTTCGGATGAAATTTAATCCGACTATCGCGAACGGCCTCCATCGCAGGCTCCGCCAGCGGCTTCATTTTGACAAACCACTGGCGCGAAATTAGGGGTTCAATAATCACTTTCGATCGACTGGAGATAGGCACCGTGGACGCATACTCCTCGACCTTTACCAAAAAGCCCCCAGCCTCCAGGTCCTCAACCATCTGCTTGCGCGCATCAAACCGATCCATTCCCTCATAAACACCCCCATTTTCGTTAATGGTGGCGTTGAAGTTCATCATATTGATGATGGCAAGACCGTGCTTTCGCCCAATTTCAAAGTCATTTTTGTCGTGTGCCGGAGTCACCTTCAGGGCACCAGCACCAAAATCGCTTTTAACATACTCGTCGGCGATAATCGGAATTTCGCGATTGGCGAGCGGAACGGTTACCGTTTTTCCGACTAAATGCGCGTAACGCTCATCCTCCGGGTGGACAGCAATGGCCGAGTCCCCGAGCATGGTTTCGGGCCGGGTAGTGGCAATCTCAATAAATCCACTGCCGTCCGTGAGCGGGTATTTGATGTACCAAAGACTGCCCTTGCGCTCCACGTTGTCCACTTCTTCGTCCGAAATGGCCGTCATGTCCGAAGGACACCAATTGATTAGGTACTCTCCGCGGTAGACTAGTCCGTCATTGTACAGCCGAACAAACACATCCTGAACGGCACGCGAAAAGCCGTCATCCATGGTAAAACGTTCTTTGGACCAATCGCAGGAGTCCCCTAGGCGCCTTTTCTGTTCCAGAATGATGCCGCCATATTCCTCTTTCCACTCCCAAATCTTGTCTATAAAGGCTTCACGTCCATAATCGTGACGGTTTTTGTGCTCCGTCTTCTTGATCGTCTTTTCGACGACATTCTGGGTTGCAATCCCGGCATGATCCATCCCTGGCACCCAAAGAGCTTCAAAACCCTGCATCCTTCGAAGACGCGTCAACGCATCTTGGACGGTGTCCTGGAGTGCATGACCCATATGCAAGCGCCCCGTAACGTTTGGCGGAGGCATCACGATTACGTGCGGTTCTTTTTCAGACGAAGCATCTGTTGCAAAAAGATTGTTTTCTTCCCAGTAGGCATACCACTTTTGTTCGATGGTAGCTGGGTCGTATTTACCGCGGTCGGCGAGCGATTTTCCGTTGGCAATGGGCGCCATTGATCCTAGAGTTAAATTCGAGAGTGCAGAACCGTTAAAGATACGCGCTTTCCTGAAGCCTTCCTTCCCAAATGCGCGAATTTGACGTTAGAATGACAGGGCCCCAATCGGGGCCAATCGATGGCGTTGGGCGATAAATGGGGATTGAAGCCGTGGGAATGGACCAACCGATGCTAAAAGACCGACACCTATTGTGGAGAATTTCAGTAAATTCGGCATAATTAAGACTACAGGGTTGGCGAATCCGTAACTTTTAGGCCGTTCGATCCCTTTGAGGGGAGACTGCCGCCCTAGCCCATGGCGCTGGGTAGGAGCTGCTTTTCTTGCTCCAAACATTTTCTTGCTCCAAACCACTGATGTCCAATGTCCGTGATTGATCGTACATGAAAAGAAACCTGCCTTTCAGATATCTTTCTGCACATTATTTAAAGCAACGCAGGCTTTTCGACAGAAATTTTGATTGGAAAATCACTGGGCGGTGGATGTTTTACTCGACCCTCGTCGGGGTTCTTGGTGCTTTTGCCGCCATTATCTTTTCTCATTTAGTCCACTTCATCAGTAGCGGCGCGCTTCAAGAGCTGGTTGGCTACAATCCTCCGGTTCCGGGAAATGAAGCCGAACCTGGGGCTACCTTCAATTTAGAGTCTTCCCTTTTCCTGAGAACTCGATGGTTATTGTTGATTATTCCGACCTTGGGAGGTCTGCTTTCGGGATGGCTTGTCCTTCGGTTCGCTCCCGAAGCAGAGGGCCACGGCACCGATGCCGTTATTAAGGCCTATCACCTAAATAATGGTGAAATACGCCCGCGCGTTGCGTTGATCAAGACGTTGGCTTCTAGCATAACCATCGGAACAGGCGGGAGTGCAGGAAAAGAAGGCCCTATTGCCCAAATCGCGTCTGCCATCGGATCCTGGGTGGGGCAACGATTTGATTTACCTGCCTCAGAGCGGAGGATGTTACTCATTGCGGGGGTCGCTGCTGGGGTCGGGTCCATATTTCAATCGCCGCTCGGAGGCGCTTTTTTCGCGGTCGAAGTCATGTACCGCGAGGACATCGAGAGCGATGGCATTATGCCGGCCATGATAGCCGCCATTACCGGGTATTCCGTCTATAGCATGATTGAGGGGAGCAGCACGGTCTTTACCACTCCAAAATTCGAATTCCTTAACGCGGTAGAGCTTGTTCCACTCATCTTGTTTGCCATCGTTTGCGCTATTACTGGAATTTATTTCACCAAAATATTCTACGGCATTCGATCCCTATTCGCCAATAAACTGAACATCCCAGCCGTTCTCAAACCAGCTCTCGGTGGGTTTCTGCTCGGCGCCATTGCCTTTTTCTTCCCTGCCGTTTTGGGATCCAGCTACGGTTGGCTTCAGGAAGCGATTAACGGGCACTTACCGTTACTTTTCATGCTTACCCTTGTCATCGCCAAGATGATCGCAACTTCGCTTACGATTGGCTCCGGCGGCTCCGGCGGCGTTTTTGCTCCCTCGTTGGTCATTGGGGGGATGTTGGGAGGCATTTACGGCACACTTCTTCACGGTGTGGTACCCCATTTGGTCAATCAGCCCGAAGCGTACGTGTTGATCGGGATGGCCACCTTTTTTACGGCGGTTGCCAATGTGCCTATCGCAACTACCATTATGATTTCCGAAATGACGGGGAGTTATAGCTTGCTCGTACCGCTCATCTTTTCCGGCGTTATTTCCCATCTGTTGGCGAAAAAGTGGAGTTTGTACAGACAACAAGTGCGGAATCATAATGAATCGCCAGCCCATCGATTTGAGCTCGTACCGGAATTACTGGGCGAAATCCAGGTCGGGGCCATCGTCAAACATCCGATCTATTTCCATTCACTCGATTCCGATCACACGCTCGAAGAAATAGAGAGTGTGTTTGCACGAACCCGAGAGGTCGTTCTTCCAGTCATAGCATCTGAGCCTACTTTTACGGGACGTGAGGAATATTGTGGTTTGGTCCTGCTCGAAAGCATTCAACCCTATTTTGACGCCACCAAAAAAGTACGCGAAACGATTAGAGCGAAAGACGTGATGGTACCTTTTGCCTCTGTCCGACTTACCGACACGCTGAACACGGTGCACGAAGTATTTGAACAGTTCGAGTATCCTGAAATTCCCGTTTTGGATAGTGAGTCCACCATTGTTGGTTTTATTCGACCCGGCCAAGTGATTAGCGAATATCAACGGGCCATGCTCCGAAAAAACCAATTCACTTCATGATGCCATTCGCCCAGCGGACCCATTCGCCCAGCGGACCCATTCGCCCAGCGGACCCATTCACCCAGCGGACCCATTCACCCAGCGACATGAAAAGACCTACAGAGGAGTAAGCAATTGCGCATTAAAAGTGCTAGATTTTCGAAAGTATATTCCATCCACTCTTAGTCATAATTGCTTGTGCCCTACTCTGGAAAAAAATATGTCGCCGTTGCGGGTAATATTGGTGCTGGGAAAAGCTCGCTAACCCGCATCCTGTCCGACTATTTTAAGTGGGAAGCGTATTTTGAGCGCGTGGACGACAACCCGTATCTATCTGATTTTTATGAAGATATGCACCGTTGGTCCTTCAACCTCCAGGTGTTTTTTCTATCCAGCCGATTTGAGCATCAGCGCTCCATCGAAGAGTCCCCTCACAGCGTCGTTCAAGATCGTTCCATCTATGAGGATGCAGAGATCTTTGCTAAGAACTTGAATGAAATGGGCTTGATGTCTGGTCGCGACTTTGAAAATTATAATGCTCTTTTCAAAACGATGACCTCGTATTTGAAACCGCCAGACCTCTTAGTTTACCTGAAGGCATCCACGCCTACCCTTGTCAGCCATATTCAATCACGAGGCCGTGAATTTGAAACGAGTATCCGGATCGAATATTTGGAACGACTCAATAAACACTACGAAGATTGGGTGGGACATTACGATCTTGGATCGAAAATTATTATCAACGTGGATGAATTGGATTTTGTCAACGTACCAGCCGATCGGTCTTCTATCATATCGCAAGTTGAAGCCCGTTTGTACGGGTTGTTTCCGGGCTGATATGATGGTCCGGTTTGTTATCCGGTTGGCTCTGTTCGTGGTAATTGCGCCATTTGGGGCAATTATGGCAGTTTCTGGCCAAGATATAAACGCCGATTCGGTTTCGGTTGAAGTTTCGGTTGCTGGCCAAGATGCGTCTTCCCAAAGGGTACCCGGCCAGCAAATAAACCCAGATTCGGTGGCCGGTTCTCGTATACAGGCCTCCGTCTTTCGGATGAAGCCCATTTTAAGCCCTTCCAATGCGGTGGTCGACGAATTAGGCTGGGTAAACGGCAGCTTTAGTTACAAATTCGGGACCTCTGGTTGGCCCGACGGTTTTTCCCCATACGGACTCAACCCCAATAAGCTGGCACTCCAAGTCGGGTCTATCTCGTTAAACGATTTATTTACCGGCCGCCCTCGATACGATTTGATCCCTGTGGCCTGGTTGTCCGAATTGGTTGTAAAAACCAACCTAAGTATTTCTGCGAGTTTCGATTCTCTTGCTTCTCTAGAACCACTGACGCTCATTCGATATGAGTCGTCGGGAAACGGCTCGCAGGCCGTACGCTCGTTACACGTTCAAAACAGGCTGTGGGGAACGGGAAGTGAACAACGAACCTTACAGACGGCCTTTGGATACGCAGGGGAAGGTGCCACGGGCGAATACGACGGCTCCCAATTAAGACGGGCTCGAGAGGTTGCTGTTCGTCTCGGGTATTCCACCCCAACGTGGCAGCTAGAACTGTTTGAAATGGCTCAGCGCAGAACCGTAGGGGCCCATGGAGGAGTGCTCCCCCTAAATGGAGGATCATATATCTCCATTTATCAACGGCTAGGAGCTACAGTAGACGATGAAGCTGCCCGCCGAAGAACCCTACGCAACGATCTAACCTTGAAAGGATCGACCCAACTGTCGGGTATCCGCGCCAGCGTAACGGGCGTCTGGACGGTTCAAACCCTCGACTTCGAAGGAAAATCGGCCAGTGAGAAAATAGTTTTGAGCAATAAGGGTATTCACGTCGACCTTTCGAAGCCTTGGGGATCGCAAACAGCCTCACTTGTTTTGAAAACAGACAAAGCTGACTACATAAAAAGCTCCATTCTATTTGATTCTGACCCAAATTTTCAAATAAAATCTTCGGCATTGGGATCGCTGTCTGGGCGTCTTTGGGCTTACGATTACGCGGTAGAAGCTGGACCTGAAACGGCTGATGGAAGCATTTGGGCGCGAATGGACGGTACGATCAGGGCTACTCACGGTCCGTTCGAAGCTAGAATAACGCTTCATCAATCCGGAAGAGAACGGCAATGGCATGAAAGAATTGGCTTCGGTGAAATGATATCGCCACTGGAAACGACGTCCCATCCTGTCGATCAATCCGCTGCTGCCACCCTGTCATTTCGGTCCCGCTTGGTTTCTGTGTCGTGGACCAGCCAATTTAATAACAGTCAAGATCAGCTACTGATGAAGCAAGGCGCAGGGGCTTCGGTTGCAACCGTAGAAACATTGCCTGGAGCGGCAACAAGCCTCGTATCGAGTCTTGTTATTGGATTTCGCGATCAGCAGCCTAAAGGAATTTGGGCGCAAGTAAACCCTGTCCTTCGTTCTTCCTCGACCAATGCAACATCGGTCCTCGCAACAGGCTGGCGCCGATCCTTACCAGACCTTTGGGCTTCGGCTACGATCGGATGGAAAGCGACCCTTTTTCACGGGGACTTCGTCCTCAATACGTACGCAAGGGCGCGTTATTGGGGCCCGATGGGAGGCCTCCGACTCCACACTCCCACCGGACTGTTGGTTCTCCCTGCAGATAATTCAGAAACTTTGGAAGCAAATTGGTTGATCGATTTTGTAGCAGAGGCTGGAATTCGCGGTGCAACTGTTTTTCTATCGTTCGAAAACGCATTCTCCGGTACCACGGCCCTGATCGGCAACCTCATGGTCCCCGACTATCCCCTTCCCCAACAAAGGACCCGCTTTGGCGTGTATTGGCCCATTTTCGACTAGGTCAGATATAACCTTTTGACGATTGCCCGTATAAGCTGCCAACATGTCACACACCGAAACATATAGCCTTTCTGCATACGATCGCCGGGCAATCGAGGAAATTCGAGCGTGGAAGAATCCATCCGAAACCTGGCTATCGGCATCTTTAAAGCAGGCATCCCTTGCTTGGAATAGCGTTACCGAACTGGTCCATAAAATCCCTGGCGTGGACTGGACCATGGAAAATGTAGTAAAGGGATTATTGGAGCTAACCAACGAGATTACGCAGGATTCAGTTTGGAAAGATGCCGTAATGAAGGACTTTCGGTCGAGTGGCCACCCGATTTCGAGCCTTATGGATATTCAAAAATTAAATCTAGAGCAGATTGATCAGGTCTGCGTCGGGCTGGACAAGAAATACACGGGTTTGGCGGCAGTAGAAGGGGCTGCGACCGGCGTGGCGGGAGCCGCAGGAATCGTTCCCGACCTCATTGCCTTGGTATCCATTAATCTTCGCGCAGCCGGCGAGTATGCCACGTACTTCGGATTCGATATGAAGGAGCCCATCGAACGACTGTACGCCCTGGAAATTCTGGACCGTGTAGCTCAACCCTCAAGTAATGCAAAAAAGGTAACCATCGCCCCGGCCGTTCGAACCGCATCTCGCGTGGCCCGCCAGACAGGCTCGCAGGTACTCGAGCAAATCGGTGTCGGAAATGCCGTTGAAGCCATTGCTCGCCGCCTGGGAATAGCCCTAACAGAAAAAAAGCTTGCCCAAATGGTACCGATCACGGGGGCCTTTATCGGCGGTGGACTCAACTACATGTACACGACAACCGTATGTAAAACCGCTTATTTTTTATATCGGGAGAGGTTTTTGTGTATGAAATACGGCCCAGGTATAACCGACTAATAGCGGCTGGGCAGCGGCGGATTCGAGGACGCTGTCTTTATAAATTTGCATACAAAAAAGCCTTCCAGGCGCTCCGATGGTAGCAATCGACACGCTCCGGATAGTTGGCTACTCAAGGGCTTGTTCCTCCATTCAAGCAACGCATCGACTCGCTCCGGCGCATCAAATGCGATGGGAGCGACCTCCAGACAGCCCTCAAATGCAGATAGAATGTGATCGACAGCTCCTTCATTCTCATCTGGTGAAATCGCGCATGTGGAGTAGACCAAGACCCCTCCAGGCTTTAACGCATGCACCGCGGAGAACAATAATCGGCGTTGCTTGCGAACCATCTCTTTAACTTTGGACGTGGACCAATAACTGAAAGTAGATTCGTCGTCTAATTGAAACCGGCCTTCGCTTGAACAGGGAGCATCTAATAGCACCCGATCAAAGTGCTCTGGCCTGTATTTCCATACCTTGGTACCGTCCTGAAGAAATACCCTGACGTGATCGGCTCCATGTCGCTTCAGGTTGTCAAGCAGCTTGAATTTACGCTTCCGGACAAGTTCAACCGCCGCTATTTCATCGCCCGGTGAAGCTAGGCCTGCAATTTGAAGGGTTTTGCTACCCGGGGCCGCCGCTAAATCTAGCACCGACAGGCCGGGCTCTACTTCCAAAAAACGAACGGGAAGCTGACTAGCGAGTCCTTGAAGATAGACATACCCATTTGCGACGGCGTTTGACCCCAAAAGAGCCTCTCTTTGCTCTGGAGGAACCCACCCAGCATCCGGAAACTCAGTATCCATTTGAAAGGCAATCCCCTGGCCCTTCAGTGAACTGACCGTGCTTGCTACATCGCTCTTTAATAAATTAATACGGAACCAAGTCTGACGCTTTGCATCGAATCCGTTCAGGATTTGGTTCAGCCGATCTTCGCCAAAAGTGGACGTATAGCGCTCCACAAAGGCTTCTGGAAAGGCAACGGGTAACGTGGGCTTCATTTAAGGGAGTTTTGTATTCTGCTAATGTCTGGCTGCGAGGCATTAAAAGCAAAAAACCTATTTAAGAGATTGCCCGTTTGGTGCGATATATGTACCATGGCGCGCCGGCAGTTCGTGCGTGATTTTAATGCCCTTTTATAGGGTGATATCCAATTTTTGCAGCAACAACTTCGAAATGAGTAATCACCAAAACGACGACGATATAATTCGCTGTTCCTTCTGCGGAAGGACCGCCCACGAAGTAACCTCTATGGTTGCGGGACCGGACGTTTATATCTGCGATCGCTGCATTAACGACGCTTCTGGCATTGTTAGTACTGATTTTACGACCGCTACAGGCAGAAAACCCACGGCGGCTACGGGTCCCAGATCTACGGGATCCAACAGAAGGCTCTCCCCACTTGAGATGAAAGCAGCCCTCGACGAATACGTTGTGGGCCAAGACCAAGCCAAAAAGGCGCTCTCCGTTGCCGTGTACAACCACTATAAACGTATTGATTCATCGGAGTATTACTCTGATTATCAAGACGTTGAATTGGAGAAATCAAATATCCTGTTAATCGGCCCAACGGGAACAGGAAAAACATTGCTGGCCAAGACGCTGGCTCGCATTCTTGACGTACCCTTTTGTATTTCAGATGCTACGGCCCTGACCGAGGCGGGATATGTAGGCGAGGACGTTGAAAGCATTTTGGCCAATCTATTACACGCTTCGGACTTCAATGTCGAAAGGGCCGAGCGCGGGATCATCTATATCGATGAAGTCGATAAGGTGGCTAGAAAATCGGATAATGCCTCCATTACCAGAGATGTGTCTGGCGAAGGCGTCCAACAGGCTTTGTTGAAAATACTGGAAGGAACGGTGGCCGGAGTTCCCCCGAAAGGCGGTCGTAAACACCCAGAACAGAGCTTGATTAACATCGATACGTCCAATATCCTCTTCATTTGTGGAGGTGCATTCGACGGACTGAATGAAGTCATTGCGAGCCGTATTTCGTCCAATTCGATCGGTTTTAATGCCAGTTCAGTGGCAAAGATGGACAAATTCGATCCGAAAATATTCCAGCACGTGGAGCCAGACGATCTTCTTCGCTTTGGATTGATTCCGGAATTGATCGGCCGCTTACCGGTGATCTCTGCGCTGGACAGCCTGTCGGAAGACGCCATGCGTAGTATCCTTCTGGAGCCCAAAAATGCCCTACTAAAACAGTATCAAAAACTGTTTTCAATGGACGGCATGGACTTGAGTTTTGATGAAGGCGCTGTATCGGCTATTGTCAAGCGGGCCAAGGCGTTAGGAACTGGCGCTCGTGGTTTGAGGGCTGTCCTTGAGGACACCATGCTCGAGATCATGTTTAATGTGCATTCCAAATCCAATATTGGCCGTTGCATTATTACTCGCGAGACCGTGGAATCGAAGGCTGAACCCCTTTTCGAACAGAAAAAAGCTTCCGCTTAGATTAAACTGAAGCCTTTGGGTGCTTTCATTCTAGGTCCAATCGCGGACCGCAGGCTCTACGACTGGAATACCGGTGGCCAGCAGCGCTCCGGCCAGAATAAGCGTATCGCGTTTTATTTTTACTTTGGATACCTTTGCCGTTACCAGCCCGGCTGCGACCGAAACGATTATGCTTAGCACTAGATAGGTCAAAAGCACCGAAACGTCGCTGGAGTATCCTGCGGCATCGTGCGAGGAAGACATGGCACTTCGAATTCCCGCACTACCTCCTAAAAAAAGGATCGTCCAAATGGCATAGCCTGCCACTACCGAAAGAATGCTCATTATCATGAGTTATCACTTCCAAGGTGAAACGTGTTCGCTTCGCTGCGTATACCAGCGGCTGAATATTCGTAAATCATACTAAATCCTAAGCTCAAGTTGCAAGTTTGCTTTTATTCAACCGTCAGGAAGGCTAAGTTTAGTTAATGAAAATGCGCCTGAATTTTAC
>CALEEY010000045.1 GCA_937877085.1 uncultured Bacteroidota bacterium | reverse complement strand
GACCTGGGTGACGTATTTAATTTTTACCCGCTGGTTCCTATAAAGAGGCGGCGCATGGCGCTCAACGACCGTAGCCAAAAACTCGTTGAGGTCGGACGTGGGTATCCGCTTATGACGCTCAGCTTCCACGTGCAAAACTTTGTCCAAAAGTTTGTGGACACGTTGTTTGGTGTAGGCCGAAATGGTTATGACCGGTACGTAATCGAGGGTCCGCAATCGATCCTTGACCATGGCCTCAAATTCTAGCACCGAATTGGTATTCTTTTCAATCAAATCCCATTTATTGATCGCTACCACCAAGCCCTTCTTCATTCGTTCGGCTTGCGAAAGCACTTTGATGTCTTGAGACTCCAAAGGCTCTGTCGCGTCCAACAGGAGGACCGCAACGTCGCAGGTTTCAATGGCTCTTTCGGTTCGTAGGTACGCGTAGAATTCAACATTCTCTTTGACTTTCGCCCGCTTTCTGAGTCCGGCCGTATCGACCAAGACCACTTCGCGTCCGTGATACTTTAACACCGAGTCGACCGAATCCCGTGTGGTACCGCTAATTTCAGTAACAATGGAGCGTTCCGTACCCAAGAGCGCATTCGTCAACGAGGATTTGCCCACATTTGGGCGCCCGATAATGGCAATACGGGTCCGATCGTCTTCGGACTCCGGCTCACTTTCAGGCAGTAGCTTCACGACGGCATCCAGGAGATCGCCGGTGCCCATGCCGTTAATCGAGCTTAACGCATATACGTGGTCGAATCCTAATTCGTATAGTGAATGGGCATCCCAGCGGCGTTCGTCGTTATCGGCCTTGTTGCCTACAACCAACACTGGACGCTCCGACTTGCGCAGAACGGAGGCCATTTCCTGGTCCAAATCCGTAACGCCCGTGGTCACGTCATTGATGAAGAGAATCAAATCCGCTTCCTCAATGGCCAAATGGACCTGTTCTCTGATGGCCGCTTCGAAACGGTCGGCAGAATTAGACACAAATCCGCCGGTGTCCACGATTGAAAATACGCGCCCACCCCATTCTACCTGACCGTAAATACGATCTCGGGTTACCCCAGGCTCATTGTGAACAATGGATTGGCGTTCTTCGGTGAGACGATTGAAAAAGGTGGATTTGCCCACGTTGGGGCGTCCCACTATAGCGACAAGTGGCATTCGAATGCTTGCGATGATTCAGCCCGGAGGCCGTGATAGAGCTAGAGGCGCTCTTTACGCTCAATATACAGCGCGCGGAACAGCATAAATGCTGTTTCCGCCGTTTCTGTTGTGAACCAATAGTTGATTCCGGCCCCAATAGCGGCTCCAGCGATGGGAATTAGTTGAGCGATCTTCCTTCCGCCAATGTTTTTCGCAATTTCACGAGGTAGATGGCGATTCTGATCACGAAAGGTCCCGCTTACGCGTCCCTTGTAATCTGAGGCGTGTGCAACGGCTGCGGCGGCTACCGTAATTTCTCTTAGGGAATCGTTTTTGGACTCTCTAGAGCCGGAAGCGGCGACATTAAAAATGGATAAAACAAGCGGACCAAACTGGGGCTTGCTTACATCGAATCCATAGGCTGCCCCGATTTGTTGGATCAGTCGGAGGTTAATTCCAAAGAGTAAAGGAATATCCGCTGCAATAAGAACGGCTCCTCCTAAACCAGTTCCCCCCCCTTCTACGGCTGCCATAAGGGCGTTTTCAGAGAAATAGCTCTTGGCAAGTCCATCCAACGTAGCCAAATCAGCACTTTGCAGGTCCGAAATGGCCTTGACGTCAATTCCCCTGTTTTTAGCCGACCTTAGGACTTCCGAAGGGTCATACGTCCAAGCCGATCCTTCATTCAGCACGGAAAGGAATTTGGAAATCGCACCATCGACTTGATCGACTATCTCGTCTGGAACGACTCTTTCGATAACCCAATCCATGGGCGCCATGGCCCAATTCATGGCCTGGGCCACCAACGACGCGTCGCCGTGCTGCCATTTTTCAATTTCGCGTTGAACGGATCGTTCGTATTCAGTCAATCGCATGGAGCGCTCCCAAGTTGAGTTTCTAGAAACGAGGGAGTTTACTTCACCGTAAAACAGGCCGGGGTTATTCCATCATATCGAACTTACGCAGTAACCGATACATGGTGGCTCGACCGATTCCAAGCTCCACCGCCGCCCGATCCACGTTGTGATCGCACAATCGGTACGCCCGTTCTACCGCGCGCTGCTTGAGATCCTCTAGCGATACAATACCCCCATCGCCGTCTTCCAGAGAAATGTCCTCTTCGTCGAAGTCGTTTCTGGAAATCGGTGTACTAACGGAACGCGATTCAGGTTGCGTCCTTTCCACTCTAGGTGAAGAGAAACTGGTTTCCGCCGCCCGTGCAAGGGACATGCGATCTGACCAAGGCGAAATGGTTGTTAGGTCGGAGATCATGAGGTCTGCGGCACCAACCTCCTGAGAATCGCTAAGCAAGATAGCCCGTTCGATGGCGCTCTTGAGCTCCCGGATGTTACCTGGCCACGAATGGGCTGCAATGGCCCGACGAGCCTCTGTCGACAATTTCTTGCCTTTAAATTCAGGATGCGACTTGGTAAACTCGCGGAAAAAGTAATTGGAAAGCAATAAGAGATCCTGTCCTCGTTCCCTCAATGGCGGGAGCGGTACTGGAAACTGAAAGAGCCGGTAATACAGGTCTTCTCTAAACTTGTGCTCCCGAATCATTTGGACTACATCTTTATTGGTAGCACTTATAACGCGGGCACTAAAATCAATGGTATCGTTGCCTCCGACACGGGTAATCTCACCCTCTTGTAGGGCACGAAGTAGTTTAGCTTGAAGATCGAGATCCAGCTCGCCAATTTCGTCCAAGAAAATGGTACCGCCGTCGGCTTGTTCAAATTTTCCAATTTTTCTGGCGTAGGCTCCCGTAAATGAGCCTTTCTCGTGACCAAAGAATTCACTTTCCATGAGGTCCTTGGGAATGGCGGCGCAGTTCACTACGACGAATGGGCCACGTTTGCGACCCGAAGCGTAGTGAATGGCTTTGGCCACCAATTCTTTCCCGGTACCACTTTCCCCTTGGATAGCTACCATGAGATCGCCACGAGTAGCCTTCTCGATCATACGGTAAACGTTTGCGATAGCTGGCGATTCGCCAATCATCCCGCCTACTTGATACTTTTCGCTGACCTCGGATCGAAGGCTTTCAACTTCTCTTTCAAGCGATACTTCATTGCGATAATCCCTTGAATGTTCGGTTGGATGGTTTTTGCATCCGGAAAACCCATTCACTCTTTGTGAACGGTATCCACAACCGTTATCGGGCGCAGGAAGCGAATCTTAAGATGTTTTTATCAAAATGAGACAATCAATTTCGAGGGGAATCGCGCTGTTTTCGCGTTCCGCATCTCGCCGGTCGCTAATTGACCTCCTTTCCGATCTCCAGAAAGCCTGGCACGAATGACTGCTACAAAAGGGCCAGTCCAATGCCGCCCACTAGAAAGCAATAAAAGGCGAAGTACTGTAGCCGTCCCCTGCGGACAAAGTTCAACACCATGCGGATGGCTACGATACCGGAAAGAAAAGCGACTAGCGTGCCCAGAAGGAGCAATCCCCAGTCCGCTCCAACTGTTTGGGATAGGGCGTCGGCTACCTTAAAAATAGTGGCCCCTACAATCACGGGAATCAACATTAGAAAGGAGAAGTCCGCGGCTTTTTCTGGAGCGACGTTTTGATATAATGCGGCGCAAATGGTAGCTCCTGAGCGCGAAATGCCGGGGACCATGGCCAAAGCTTGCGCGCATCCGATAACAAAGCTTTTAGGTGCCGTTACGTCTCCTGACGGGGATTTTCTGAGTCGAGTAAGCAACAAGAGTGTGCCGGTCACCAAAAGCATCCCGGCTGCGAGTCTAGGAGAGCCAAATGCAGATTCAATCGCACTTCCCCACATGGCGTAAACAGCAAACGTCGGAACCATGGTTATGAGAATGTGCACTCCCATTCTAAAATGTTCGTTTGTTTGATAGGAAAGAGCGAAAGTGGACGGTTGCATGGCGCGCGATACAAATCCCTTAATCAAGTCAAGAAGTCGCACTCGATACACCCAAACCACGCTCATGATGGTTCCAAAATGGACCATCACTTCAAAGAGCACATCGGAATCTACGGTATCTGCCCCCAATAGATATTGCGCCAGCACCAAGTGCCCTGAAGACGAAACGGGCAGGAATTCTGTGATTCCTTGGACCAAGCCCAGTAAAATGGATTCCCACCAATTCATAACGAATGTATACCCTTTTAATCAAACGCGTAAGGTACAACGTCTGGCGCCGTCTGAAAGCTCGATCGCCAATAAATTGGCGGAAATGTTGGCGAAGCTGACGGGGTATCGAGAAGCATCTGCCATCTTAATACGTTTTCGGACAACTTTGTCTTTTTTCTCCGTACTTTACAGAGAGCGTCTTAAATAAAGCGAGTACGGCCATGACTAATTTTCAAATCTGGGCTATCGTTGCACTCTTGTCCCTCTTCGTGGTTGGCTGCGATACCCTTTTCGGAGGAAATCAGGCGCCGTCCATGCGAGGCGAAGAAACGGCGCAATTAACACATGCGCCATCGGTGCCAGATTCACTTCAGAGGGATCACAAAACGACTGTTTATGTCAAGTTAGAGGCCATTGAGCAAGTAGGATATCTGGACACCGGGGTTCAGTATAGGTTCTGGACATTTGGAGGGGAGGTTCCTGGGCAGTTTATCCGCGTGCGTGAAGGCGATCAAATCGAATTTGAATTGCATAATCACGCTAATAATTTCTTTGTCCATAATATCGATTTGCATGCGGTGACCGGACCACATGGAGGAGGAATGGCATCCGTCACACCTATCGGGGAAACAAGTTCTTTTTCGTTTACGGCGCTCCATCCGGGATTGTATGTTTATCACTGTGCGACTACGCCAGTGGGAATGCATATTGCCAACGGTATGTATGGGTTGATACTGGTAGAGCCTTCAGCCGGACTTCCCAAAGTGGATCGGGAATATTATATCATGCAAGGTGAGTTTTATACGGCAGGACCGAAAGGGCAACTCGGATATCAACCATTCAGCATGACCAAGGCCCTTTCCGAAGATCCTGACTATGTCGTTTTCAACGGCTCTGTCGGCTCGCTGACGGGAGAAAAGAAGCTTCGGGCGAAAACGGGCGAGACCGTTCGACTGTTTGTAGGCAACGCTGGCCCCAATCTTATATCGTCATTCCACATTATCGGGGAGATGTTTGATGTAGTCTACGGCGAAGGTGGCCCGTACCCGACGCACCGGTCCATTCAAACTACCCTCATTCCGGCCGGAGGAGCTACCATCGTGGAGTTCAAGGTTGAAGTCCCTGGCTCCTATTTTCTGGTAGACCATTCCATTTTCCGAGCGACGGATAAAGGCGCTTTGGGAATACTGGAGGTGGAAGGAGATCCGGTGCCCGACGTGTTCTCAGGGAAATATTAGCGTCATTCGGGTAGTTTGGGAGCTACTAAAATGACCTTTTCACGCTCCACTACAACGGCGCCTGGAAGCGCCTTCCGAGGCTTTCGAACATACTTCCGTTCAACCACGATTACCGGAACCAGTGCACTTGGACGAGCTTTGCTAAACCAGGCGGCAATCGCAGCGGCTTGTTCTATAATGCGTTTAGGAGGCTTATCCTCTCGCCCGCGTAGCCGCAGAACCGTGTGAGATCCAGCCACACCTCGTGCATGGAGCCACAAATCATACTTTCGAGCATCACGAAGGGTCAGCTGGTCGTTTTGTTTTGCATTTCTGCCGACCCACACCTCGTATCCCTCGTCCAGCACGAACCTCCTATATGGAATCGAATCTTCGGAATCCGACCCGGTTTGTAGTGTTCTCAACCACGCTTCGTGTTTAGATTGGAATTGGACAACGCCTTCCTCAGAATTCAACCGTACAGCTTCATCCAGTAATTTTTCTAGTTCTGAAGCCGTTTTTTGTAGGGCTTGCAGTCGGTCCTTCGAGGCTGCCCGGGCCATTCGGGCGGCTTTAGCCTTCTCATAATACCGAGTCGCGTTTTCGATGGCCGATCGGTTGGGATCCATGGGAATCTGCACCTCTGGTCCTCCAGATATCAGGTCCATAACCCACACTTCATCACTACCCGCGCAATACACATGGGGCTGAGCCATAAGCAAATGGCCCAGTTTTTCGTGCCATTCGGATCGACTCGGTTTGTTTAACTCGGAAACAACTCGACTCAGCCTTTCTTTTGCTGCACTTGTACGCGTTTGAATGGTTCTAATTAATGGGTCATAGAGTCCAGAAAAGCGCGTAATGGCCAGCCTTCGACGGGCACAAACACATACGGCGGCGTCAACCGAATCAAATGTTTCTAGGCCAACACCAAGATCCTTGGAAAGAAGACCCGCATCCTGCGCAAAAGGCGGAGTCAGAAGCTCCTTTTCTGACGATGACCCGACCGAACGATTGGGCCCTCCATCCGCCAAAGACCGCATCGAATGCAGCTCTATGGTTGAATAAAAAGGTATTCGACCCTCCTTCCAATACACGAGTGGTTGAGGATGCTCCAGTTCCAGGATCATTTCCGACAGCGCTCGGGATAGCTGGCCAGGGTCCTCCGTGCCGCCGGCCCGGTTCCACAACTCATCGATCATGGCGCTCGGAAATAGTGGAAGTAAAGATTTCAGCGGTCGTCCCGCTCGAAGCTGGGCTTCTATTTCTGACGGGGAGGGTTCCGGCGGGGCGGGGCGGACCTTCGGCAACGTCGCGCTCAACCCGCGAAAGGAGGACAGGTGTCTGGAGGGGCCATCCTGGAAAAACACGTTGGCTTGCGGGCCATAGATGGCAAAATAAACCGCATCTCCCGAGGCTAAACGTAGGGTAACTAATCGATCCCGATCGGCCAGCCGCAACCCCGTAACCTGTTGATTCCGCAGCTTGGTAAAGACGTCCACCACGTTTTTGCGCGAACGATTGGCCCCAGCATACATGAAGAGATGCCTATTAGGCGCTTGAACAGAGGCGTTTAACGACCATTTTTGCTCGTCTGGGGTTTCAAAAACAAGTACCAGACTACCCTTGTTCTGGGAGTATGAATCCACAACCGTTGAATGGGTAAGCCGCGGGGCCCACTCTTCCACTAGAGCGCGAAGTGTGTAGTAATTGGTGAGCACAACGCGCCTATAAAAGGTTGACTATTTCTTGGCTTTGGGTCGGCTCTGAGATTCGGCTATCGTAGAAAGTATCCAAATAGCTGCCCAACCAATGGCCGCATATACGAAAGCAGAATACAACAGAAGGGCCACATTTAATCCGTACAACACGTGATAAAACCAGCTTGGTACGCTGTCTGCTTTTCTTTGGACATTGACCGCGGCTCCTGACAGGGCAAAAATCTTTAAAAGCAGCATAAGAGGGGTGTATATAGCGATGATCCACCATCCCCAGGCTGCCAAGGTCAGTGTGTAAGCCACAATGACCGCCGTAATGGCCACATCAATAACTGCGTTTTTAATCCAAGTCATAGTGGTTTTTCCAGTGTAGGGCCCCGAGACGGTGGTTGATTACAGAGACCGGTGCGAATAAAAGATACCGGAGCTACTAAAAGATACAGGTGCTACTAAAAGATACAGGTAATTTGCTGAAATCTATACTTGAATTCAACCATGCGTATTATCAGGTCTATGCGGGGGCTTCCCTTACGCTCAGCATATCGAAACACCGCCTCTATCGTAGGGAAAAACATCACATTAAAGACATTTTGTCTTATTACTTTTGTGATGGCCTTTCGATTGAATCCCGATCATTCATGTTCGCGGTTCAATCACTGAAATATTTACCCAATCCCCCGATTCTGGACGAAATCATGGCTTACTTACCAACCATCTTAGGGCGTTACCTCGCGATCCTCTTTGTAGGGTTCATTTTTTCGGCGGTTTCTGGCTGTCAGTCTGAAACGATGAAAGGTGAAGAACACGCCGTCCTCACTCATGCACCGGCAGTTCCCGCCGCAATTGCTCGTAATTATCCGACCAAAGTCATTGTTGAGTTGGAAACGACCGAGGTCGTTCGCCGCCTAGCAGATGGTGTTAATTATACGTTTTGGACGTTTGGCGGGGAGGTCCCCGGTAAGTTTATTCGAGTTCGAGAAGGCGATCAAGTGGAATTCCATTTGAATAACCACCCTGACTCGAAAATGCCACACAATATTGACTTGCATGCCGTCACAGGCCCAGGCGGTGGAGCTGCTTCATCCTTTACGGCTCCAGGGAAAGGCACCGTTTTTTCTTTCACTGCCTTAAATCCAGGCCTGTATGTCTACCATTGCGCAACCGCACCCGTTGGTATGCACATTGCTAATGGCATGTATGGACTCATTTTGGTTGAGCCGAAAGAAGGATTGCCTCCAGTCGATCAGGAATATTACGTAATGCAGAGCGAATTTTATACACAGGGTGCCTACGGCGAGGCGGGTCTTCAACCATTTGACATGGGCAAGGCACTCATTGAAACACCCGACTACGTGGTTTTTAACGGCTCTGTAGGCAGTACGACCGGTGACAAAGCATTGACGGCCAAAGTAGGAGACCGAGTACGCCTATTTGTTGGAAATGGCGGCCCCAACCTGGTTTCTTCCTTTCATGTGATCGGCGAAATATTCGACCTAGTCCACACGGAAGGTGGATCGATTGCCAACGAAAACGTGCAAACTACGCTCGTACCCGCCGGAGGCTCTGCGATTGTTGAATTTACGGTCGACTTTCCTGGCACGTACATCCTGGTTGATCACTCGATCTTTAGAGCGTTTAATAAAGGTGCCTTAGCCATGATGACCGTTACCGGCGATGGCGCTCCAGAGATTTATTCAGGGCTGCAAGCAGAAAGTGTATACTTACCAGAGGGTGGTGGTATTCAAGATATTAATGGCGAAGCACCCGAAACTTTCGTTGCAAAAACCGTCGCTGAGCGAATTGAGGTTGGGGGGCGCATTTTTGCCGCCAACTGTGTGGCTTGTCATCAGGCAGAAGGGCAGGGTATTCCTGGAGTTTTCCCTCCTCTTGCGGGATCCGATTTCTTGATGTCTGATCCAACGAGGGCAGCTGGAGTCGTTCTGAACGGTTTATCGGGTCCGATCGAAGTGAATGGGGTGACGTACAATGGCGTAATGCCCGGTGTGAAACTCACCGACGAGCAAGTGGCCAACGTATTGACCTATGTGATGAACTCCTTTGGCAACAAAGGAACGGAGATGACCCCAAGTCAAGTAGCCAATGTGCGGGCTGGTCACTAGTTGATGAACCGAAGAGACATATCGGGAAAAAGGGTCTTATTGTGGATTGGGCTGCTGATGGCTTTGCCATCAGCAGCCCTTTTTGCTCGACAAACGGCGAAGAACCTCGTTCCGGATGGGATGGTTTTGGTCGCCGCTGGCACCTACGAAGCTTTGTATGATAACGGTGGCGACGTCAACGGAGTGGCCGTATCTGCGTTTTTTATGGACGAGAACCCGGTTACCAACGGCGATTTTTTGGACTTTGTGCGCCAAAATCCTCGATGGCAACGGTCCCAAATCTCCCCACTATTTGCCGAGTCAAGTTATCTCTCCAAATGGGCTGGAGATACTGACCTAGGCTCTCTAGGCCCTGATCAACCCGTAGTCCAAGTTTCCTGGTTTGCCGCAAAGGCCTATGCCAAGTGGAAAGGAAACAGACTGCCGACAGTCGCAGAATGGGAATATGCGGCGAGTGCCGGTCAACGATCAGCTCGCGGAAAGGATGAAGAAGGCTTCGAGCGTAACCTTTTATTTTTAACCAACCGCCCGGTACCAAAGCAATTGCCAGCCGTGGGGCATTCTCAAGCTAACTATTGGGGAGTACGCGACCTACACGGCCTCGTTTGGGAATGGGTAGTTGATTTCAATTCTGCCCTGGTTACCGGAGAGTCCAGAGCCGATGCGAATTTGGAAAGGAAGTTATTTTGCGGCAGCGGCGTCGTCGGGGCTTCTGATTTCACGGACTATGCGGCTTTTATGCGATTTGCATTTAGAGGAAGCGTTTCCGCTGCTTACGCGGGTTCAAACCTTGGATTTAGAACGGTACGATCGTTGTAATACGGTGGTCACTTTAACTGTGGTCACTTTAACTATGGTCTTTGTAACGGTGGTGTCATTACGATATGCGTCTTATACCTATCCTTTTTGCTTTGTTACTCGCTTCATGCGCCGAAAAAGAGCCTCATGCTCCCCTCGACCACGGCAGTATGCCGATGGTCCTAGAGTCGGATGCTCCTTCGGCGGGGGAGTACTCCATTTACCAAGTTGAGTCGACGTGGACCAATCAGTCGGGCTCAGAATGGCCCTTGTCCGCCTTGTCGGGACGTATACAAGTAGTAGCGATGACGTACACTTCGTGCGAAATGTCCTGCCCCCGAATTGTGGCGGCCATGAAGGACATTCAACGCAAAACAAACGGAGACATTGGATTTGTCCTCCTGTCTATCGATCCGGAACGCGACAATGTAGCCACGCTGGCAGCATACGCGACTAAGATGGAATTGGATGAAAGCCGCTGGAATCTCCTGACCGGTGCGGCCGACGATGTGCTCGAAATGGCCGCATTGCTTGGAGTCAGATACCAAAAAATGCCTGATGGTGAATTTGCCCACTCGAATATGATTACCATCCTCGATGAAACGGGGGTCATTGTACATCAACAAAATGGTATAGCTACCGACTTGACCGCGGAAAGCGTCGCAGCTGTTCAACAGCTGTTGGATGCGACCGAGCGCTAGCGGACTTGAAAAAGCTATGGCTTTGGGGCGATTTAATCGAATGGGCCCCCAACTTTATGGGACCTCCACTGTACTTCTTGCAGCATCTTCATAATTTCTTCGCTTATGCAAGTAATTTGTAGTACAATGACCCGTTGCGGAATTAATCCGCAGAGCTCACCCATCGGAGACCAGTCTCATGAAAAAAATAGTTGCAGCTCTGGGCGCTATCGCCTTTTTGCTCGTG
>CALEEY010000044.1 GCA_937877085.1 uncultured Bacteroidota bacterium | reverse complement strand
CTCATTAATAATAAATCGATAGATTAGGGATTGGATGAAAATCAACGCAGTTCCCATGGATTTGTTTGTGGTCAAAAACCTTCCGTCTCTCAAGTTGTTCGCTGGTTCGATTTTAGGGGTCGTGCTTCTATCCTTGGGCTGGCCTGCTGAGGTATGGGCTCAGCCTTCTTCCATGACAGAAGCGGTTCGAATTCGGAGCGAAGTTCTCGGGTATAATCTTCAATACTGGGTCTATACCCCTTCCGGTTATGACTCCATGAACGGTCTTCCCGTTTTGTTTTTATCAGACGGGGCGTGGTACATAGAACCAGGCGAACTGCCGGCACTACTGGATCAAATGATAGAAAATCAGGAAATCGAGCCCTTAGTAGCCGTATTTTTAGACGCTCGGATTCCAGAAAACGTGAGTCTCAGTCGCAGGACCGCCCAATATTTTTGCAATAAAGGTTTCATTCAATTTTACAAAGAGGAGTTGATTCCTTCGATCGATGCGACCTACAAAACGTCCGCTAATCGGTTGGGGCGCAATATCTTGGGGCTATCTTTCGGCGGTCTCAATTCAGCTTGCTTTGGACTCTACGCACATAACACTTTTTCCGGAATCGGAATGCAGTCGCCGGCTACCCATCCTATTCGAACCATTCATTCTGCCTATTCAGACTCCACCCGATTACCCTTGAATATTTTCCTTTCTTCGGGAGATCACGACGATAACGAAGCTCAAACGCGTCGATTCAGGGACATTTTGATCGAAAAGGGTTATCCCATCAAGTATTTGGAGGTCGAGGGTGCCCACAATTGGGACAATTGGAAGCCGCTGCTGGACGATTTTCTTCTCTATTTATACGGTGCCAAAAACTAGTCAGCGGCGGTTTGGGCACTCCTTCTGGGCGTGCGTTTTTGGCGCTCCTTCTTACTGGGCGTTCCTTCTGGGCGTGACCCGTGGATCCGCGCCGACCTGATTTTCGACCTTTCTAATCGTGGATGGATACCACGGCTCCTTTAAACGCTGGTGTTTTGCTCAGCCGGTCGGTCTCTCTTGACAGCAAAACATTGGCTTCGGGGAAGTACATAGCCACATTACCGCGTTTGATTCGATCAAAGGGAATGGCCTGCACGTGAGGCATGCGCCCGCTCGGACCGTAGACCGTAACGCGCTGTCCATGTCGCAGTCCCAGATGTCGGAGGTCTTCAGAATGCATCAGGACGACGTCTCGGCTATCAATTCCCCGGTAGTCATCGTGATCTTCGTAGACAACCGTATTAAACTGACCTTCGCTACGGATGGTCATGAGACGGAAGGTACCTGCTCCGAGCTCGGATGCTTGGGTCAGCGACACGGGAAAAATTCGAGCTTTGCCAGTCGGCGTATTGAATATGGGCGTATGGAACGTGCGGCCATCTATTTGAAACTCAGCTTTGGTTTCGTTCATCGTGGCTAGCGCTTTCCACCCCGGTACGACGCGTGCAATCATGGATCGAATGTTGTCCGTATCGTTAAGGTCGGCCCAATCAATGGCATTCAAGCGGTCCTGATGCCCGTCCTTATGAACTCTAGAGGCAAGTTCTGCTATGACCGATACTTCGCTTCGAGGGCCGTCCATGCGAGATTCCCCGCCCTCGCTCATGCGAACAAAATTGAACATGGACTCTTGTGTGGTAGGCTGAGGTTCTTCGTCTCGGGGCAAAACGGGCAAAACAATGGTTTCTTCTGCCAAAGCCCATGCGTGACCCGTATTGAGCGTGGTGCTGAGGGTTACCAACATTTTAAGCTTAGACAGCGCTTTTGCTGCAAAAACGGAATCGGGATTCGAGCCGTACAAATTGCCACCTAAGCAATACCCGATTTCCAACTCCCCTGCATGTGCTTTCTCTATGCAGCCCATCGTGTCCAGGCCGTCGGCCGTTGGCAAATCAATTCCGTATTCCGAAACAAGGTTCTCAAAAATGACCTTGTTTAACCGTGGCGTTACTCCTACGGAGCCAATGCCTTGGACGTTGGAATGACCTCTAATGGGCATGAGGCCGCAGCCCTCTCTTCCAACCATGCCTCTTAACAAGGCTATAGTAGCGATCATTTGGACCGTTTCTGTTCCGCGGAGGTGGTGTGTTACCCCCATAGCCCAGGCAAAAATGGTGTTTTTGGACTCTGCATAGTCCGCGGCTATTTGTTCAATCGTGGATTTGTCAACCCCAGATTGAGTGACAATCGTGTCCCACTTAGTCCGGTCTAATTCCGCGCGAAAAACGTCGAAGCCTTCCGTATGGGACTGAACAAAATCGTAATCGATTTTTCGGGTCTCCAAGAGAGACTTGGCCACTCCCGAAAGGAGGGCGAGGTCGCCGCCTATATGCGGCTGGATCATTTTAGAAGCGATTTTACTTCCAAAAAGCAGCGAACGAGGGTCCGACGGAATACTGAAAGATTCTAGGCCAGATTCCTTAATGGGATTGATCACGATTACTTTTCCACCTCTGCGGCGCACCTGCATAAACGATTTCATGAGTCGCGGATGGTTGCTCGCAGGGTTGGCCCCAATCAAAATCACCAGATCGGCCTTGTCCAGGTCCTTCAACACGACCGTTGCCGTCCCGCTTCCCAATACCTGATTTAGTCCGACGCCGCTGGCTTGATGGCAATAAAAACTACAGTTATTGACATTGTTTGTGCCGTACAAACGGGCGAACAACTGCAACAGGAAGCCTGCTTCGTTGCTACTGCGTCCACTAAAGTAGAAGAATGATTTGTTCGGGTCGGTGGCAATTAAGCGTGAAGTGATGGACGAAAAAGCCTCTTCCCAGGACAGTATTTCATATCCGGGCATGCCCCGTCTATACCGAACGGGTTCGGATAGCCGTCCGAATGCTTCGAGCTGACGAGGACTTGCTTGCTGTAGTCGCCTAATGGGATAGTCGGACCAAAATTCGGCTGGTATGGCAGGTTGCATGTCCGCCGCCATGGCCTGGATGCTTTTTTTACAAAACTCGGGGAAATGACCCGATTCATTGACCATCCCGCCTTTTTGCCCCCCCATCCCGACGGCGCATGTTTTACATGCGTTTCGGGATCGCATAGCGCGCCACATCGCGAAAAAACCCCCAGATTCTCTCGCTTTTCTAAATGTGTAGGCAATGGAGGCCCAACCGCCGGCTTTTTTTATCGTAGACATACTGTATTCTAATAAACAATTTGTCTAAATACGCCACTTACCGGTAATTCATCTACCTTTTTGAAGAAAATGAATTGGCTAAACTCTTTTACGCTTACGGTTGCTCTGACGGGCCTCATATTCTGGGAAGTTCGGCTGCGAGCGCTTGGTCTTCAAGGCTATTGGCGCGTTCGTCCCAAAACATGTTACCACTTCGGTAGAACCGCACGTTTGCCACCGACATGGCTTGACGGCTAGTTAATCTACCTTCAAAACCCGAACTAAATCTGCGAGAATCGGCAAAGCCCTCATTTGAATGGTGCTCCGAAATAGGGGGAGGTCCGATTTTTTCGAAAAATGCAAATTTCGATTCCGTTTTTGATGTCAAAAGTGTCACGATTTGGTCCTGATCTTGTTATTGAAACAAAAAGAGGGGCCGCCCAACGGGCGGCCCCTCTCCAAAAAAACAGCTTTCCCAATGCCCTAAGGGCAAAAGATGAATTAAACTTACTTATCCATTGGCTTTTCTACGTTGAGTTGCCAAATATCTGGATTCCACTCCGTTGAGCCCATAAAGTGCTCTACAAAGTATTCTGCTCGTAGCCAGAACCAATAATCAGACATCGATCCATATCCGTGACGTTGCCCCGTAAACAGAAAGAAATCAAATCGTTTGTTGGCCTTAATCAACGCGTCTACCATGCGGTACGTGTTGGCAGGATGGACGTTGTTGTCTTCATCGCCCGTCGTAAGTAAGAGGTGACCTTTTAGGTTCTTTGCCAATTCGGGGTTGGTATCAATGGCATACTCAAACGTGACTTTACCCGAATCGCTAACGACCTCTTTGACACCGTGATGCTTTTCCGACCACCAGCGATTGTAAATATCATTGGTGTGGTTTCCGGAACTGGAAACGGCCACTTTGAAAAAGTCAGGATAGACGAGCATTGCAGCCGTCGACATAAATCCGCCACCCGAATGGCCGTAAATGCCGACCCGATCTTGATCGATGTACGAGTGCCGATTTGCAAGCTGTTCGACCGCTACCTTCTTATCCTCCAAACCGTAGTCCCTTAAGTCTCCGTAGCCATAATTATGGTACCATTTTGACCGGTCTGGGTGGCCGCCTCGGTTTCCAAGCGTAATGACAATCATTCCAAACTGCGCTAGTGCCGTTTCAAACCGGCTGGTAGAGAATGCTTTGGATACCGATTCGGTTTGCGGGCCGGGATAAACATATTCGATAATCGGGTACGACTTCGTGTCATCGAAATCAAAAGGCCTGTACATCACGCCGTAAATATCCGTAATTCCATCTCCAGCCTTAACCTTGAACGGTTCTGGGAATTGATATCCCGCTGCCAGCAGTTGGCTGAAATCAGAGGTTTCCAAATCCAGCACTTTTTGCCCCGACTGATTGATCAACGAAATGGCTGGGATGGTATTCACGCGAGAATAGCTATCGACAAAAAATTTGCCGGACTCGTTAAACATGGATCTATGATCGAAATCGCCAGGGTTAAGGAGCTGCAAACCAGATCCATCGAGTTTCACTTTATAGGCATGGATGTAGTACGGGTCTTCACCTTTTTCTTTTCCATTGGCCGTAAAGTACATGACTCCGGCTGCTTCGTCGACCGATTGGATCCCGCGGACAGAAAAAGGACCCGAGGTTACCTGGTTTTTGAGTGTCCCATCGGGCCCGAAACGATAAATATGGCCCCAACCGTCGCGCTCCGACCACCACAACAAATCGCCATTGGACAGTTGGTCAAGTCGCTGCACCTCGACGTAGGTATTTAGCCTTTCTTCGATCAATACGGTCACTTCGCCGGTGGCCGCATCAGCTTTCATCAGATCAACCCGTTTCAGGTCGCGGCTTATACTGGAGAAGTAAAAATCGTCCGAGTTGTTGGAAAGCCAAAGGGCCCTGTACGGCTCATCGCTCGCCGGATACCTAAACTGCCGTGCGGTCATTATGCTGAAGTTCTCATCCTTAAAACGGTTGCCTTTTACGGTGACTAGCGTGTCGGACGTGAGATCGTAAATTTGGATGATGTCTTCCCCGACAAATTCGTCCCCTGGCATGGCATATTTGTAGGTTTCGAGCTCAGGACGTTTGTTGCCCGTGCTATGAATGACCCATAGGTCTTCGACTTTGCGTTGGTCCGTTCGGCTTGCAGCAAAACGCTTGGAATCTGCGGACCAGGTAACCCCGACTCTTTTGCGCTTGTCTTTGTTTTTCTCAACCTCTTTCTGAGTATCTCCGAAATCACCGCCGGCGAAGGAGAAAAACTCAACGCCTTCTGTCGTTAGCTGAATTTCCGTGACTTCAACCTTTTCTTCAGCTTTTGTAGCATCTTCCCCCGTTTTTCCGACTCGAGCGGCCAAAATTTTGGCGTAGTCGGCTTCACTCATTTTGTAGATGTTGTGATTCCGTCCAAATAAGATAGTTTTCCCGTCAGGCGAAAGAGAAGCCCACGACGGATGATTGGGGGGCTCCTCAAAATCAGCCAATTCCCGTAAAGAACGGGTACTTACCGTGTACTCGAAATGGAAGACCTTCTTTCGCGTTTTTGGCTTGGAATCCTTCTTTTTTTCTTGGGAGTCTCCTTCGGTCACCTCTTCTTCTTTGATTTCTTCGTCCTCGGAACCCTGCACTTCAAATTGAAGGGTGTTTGCATTCAAAAACTTGATTTTGTTAATAGGAAGATGTTGTCCATCCCATGGGTCTTTGGTAATGCGCGTCAGTTCTGCAGCGAACCGGTCATTGTCGAAAATGGCCTTTTTTGTCCCCATTTTGCTATCAACGATGTAATACATCGAGCCTTCCGATGATTTCCATTCGTACCAAAAGTTCTCCGTACCCTCAATCCACTGAGGGCTAATGGACGTCGAATACAACATTTTGTCTATTTTATAGGGCGCAAATTTGGTGGCCAAATCATAGTTCGGTTTGCTAGACGAATGATGATCCCGGTCTTGCGCTACGGACGCTGTAGTCCACAAAAACAAAACGAGAAGGATGGAAGTGAATTGTCGTGTCATGATTCAGCCGATAGGTTTCTACTTAGTTTTAGGAGTCTAATAAAACATCCAATTCTGACGGCATGTTTTGTTTAACAGCCTGCGATTGTTCAGCAAGAATGGAAAGTAATCGTACGACGTCTTTAAAGCGCTGCGTGTAGGCATCGTATTCAGGCATCAAGGTTGATTCTGTGCCGTTTAATGAAATTGGGTCGGTGCCCGAGTCCGTCGGAGGCTGCCGTCGCATCCAACGGACTTCCCTAGAGCTCATTTATTGGCCACCAGAGTCGAAACGGTAATATTTTCGAGTGGGTACGCCTCAATTTCAATGAATGAGATCGGATTTCCAAGATGATCGAACGACTCTGTTGCACGGAGTTTTCTCCCCTGCACCATCAATTCCGGATGCGAGCCCGCAAACACGGCCCTCCAAATTAGTTTTTCCCCAGACAGTACGGTAAATGTTGAAGAGGACGTTCCCGTGTGTTTAAGACTGATGATGGACTTTAAATGGGGCACGTTTTTAAGTTCTACCCAATCGTCTTCCGTCGAGATTCGGGAAATGCTGGCCAGGCCCTTATCAATTGGGGAGAGACCCATCAGGCCCGTTGCCAAAGCTCCAATGACTGAAAATGACACTTCCGGATAGGTTCGGCGATCGGTTGAATCGGCAGATATCCGCATCAACATATCCAACGCTTCTCCGTGTAGTCCATACCGATAAAGGACCTCGGGAACGTAAGATTGCATTTCGATATTCCCGGGATCACTAGAGGCTACATTGGATGCCACGAGCTTGGCTTTCGATAGATCGGATATGGCATCGTTGTACAATAAATATGTTTGCATGCCACCACCCATCGTGGTCTGGCCGTTTTCCATTAACATATCTGAAAAATGGCCCACATCTTCTTTCCAGAAGGCTTCAGAAATCAAATTAGAAGCCCTTACGGCACGAGAGAGCATCTCCTCGGATTTTGAAGGCTGTCCGTTTTTTTGTAGAACCGCCGCATACGACCGATAGGCAGCTACTTGAAAAGCCAAAAGGTCGATTCCGACACGTACGGAGCCAACATGGCTCTCGTTATAGCTGGGGATGCCTCTTGCATATTGATACGGATCGGCTAGGTCAAACGAATCCCTATTCATGTATCGGGAACGCGTGAGCACGTTTTCCGCCCCCAAGTCCCACGTTTCAACGTAATCAGTAACGGTTTTCTCGTAAAAAGTCAAAAAAGCGGGGTGCTCGATGTACGTTGGATCACCAGTCCATTGGTACATCCGATAACTGGCGTCAAGCACATCGAAATTAGAGGGTAAGTTGTACCAAAACTCCTCATCGTTTCGATAGTCGACAGGCGCAGGGACGCCATTTTTGGTAATTTCCCAAAACGAGCACCAATCTTTTCCTTCAGAAATATTCCGGGCGAATTGAAAAAGCATATTGCGGGTATGCTCATCCAATCCGAGAAAATGGGCTCCTAGCGCTTGATGCGAAACGTCTCGCATACAAAAGGCATCTCGGCCGGGTAGGGCGGCTTCATACCACAGGCCTACAGAATCGGCGCCGTCGTGCGCGTACGACAAAGCCGTCGTTCTAGCCCATTCAAATCGCTGCGGGAGGTCCTTTATTGAGGATGCGATTGCAATGGGTTCTGGCACGACAACAATATTATCCTTTCCGCAAGCGGGAATAAGCAACACCACCAAAACTGAAAGTATTTTGCGCATGATGTGGATGGAATTGATTGGTAACTAACTGAAAAAACATTTAATGGCGGATGAAATGTAAAACAGTTTATTTTTAGGGGCATCGGGAAATACCCTACAAAGGCTTAGAACTAAGCGTAACTCTTCGTTTATTTCCGCCACTCATCGATAAGAGATTCATTCAGACCGTTTTCATTATGTCCAGTCGCTTTATTTCTTTCTGTTTATTGAGCACCTTTATATTCTTTTCGGCCTGCGGGAGCGATTCTGGAGGGTCTGGGAATGACGTTGTAGGCCCCGGAGACGACGATCCGATCGTTCCTGCCGGTCCGGTTAGCTTTTCTCAGGATGTTTCTCAAATATTCCACAGTTCCTGTGCCGGGTCAGGTTGTCATATAAACAATGTTAAGAACGGGGTGAATTTGACTACCTATGCCACAGCAATGGGAAGTATAGGCTCAGCATACGGTGGGCCCATTATTGTGGCAGGAAACGCCTCATTGAGTCCACTAGTAGACAAACTCGGCTCTAGTCCTCGGTTTGGTAAACGAATGCCGGATGGAAAATCCCCCCTTTCAACCAATAAAATTAGCACCATTTCAAAGTGGATCAATGAAGGCGCTCTCAACAACTAGAAAAGCTATTTTTCTGTCGGTTATGGGGGCATGGATGCTCTCCATTCCGCTAGCGGCGCAGGTAGTGGCGACTAAGCAGGGAGAAGTTACATTTACCTCACACGTGCCACTTCACACCTTTTCTGGGGTCTCTCAGGAGTTGGTGGGCACGATCAATTTTGCAGACGGAACGGTGGATTTTTATGTCGATTTGGCGTCCTTAAATACCGGAATTGGGAAACGCGATAAGGACATGAGGACCACACTGGAAGTCAAAAAGTATCCTTTCGCCGAATTTTTCGGTTCTTTAGTGAAGCCAGTGGATCAAAATTCGTTGGCTAGTCAACCAGTGGAAGTGAAGGGAAGTTTTGGCCTTCACGGTGTGAAAGAGGAAATAACGGTGCGTGGTACCCTTCAAAGGACGGGGTCCTCGTGGCAGTTAGATGCTAGTTGGTCTCTAAACCTGAGTGACTATAATATCACGCCGCCCAAACTATTAGTAATGAAGGTCGATGAAAGGCAAGAAATAAGCATTCATGCGATCCTATCCTCCGATCCCAAACAACCGGTAGTTCGATAACAAAAATGAATAGCCATACATTACAACACCGTATGTCTTCAAAAATTGTTGTCCTTATGGGGCTCTTTTTGTTCGTTACATCCATGGCCTTTGGCCAAATGAAAAGAGAGCGAACAGCCCAAATCGCACCGGAATTATTCTTGTCTGGAGCCGTCATTACGCTTCCGAGCGTGACTCAGCTGCCTGCTTCGAACATGAATTTTACCATTCAGCATGCTTTTGGGCCTATTTCCGATGGAGTCAAAGAGCTTTTCGGGTTGGATGCGTCGGCAAATATTAGGTTCGGACTCGATTATGGTCTAACCGACCATGTTTCGATTGGTATCGGAAGATCGAGGTTTGATAAGGTGTATGACGTGCGAGTAAAAGCAAAGGTGGCTACTTTTGGAGGAAGTTCGCCGACCATAGTGAGTCTATTTGGAAACGTGGGCATCGACTCCCAGGATAACGGTGCCGACTTTTCAGATCGTGGATCTAGTTATTTGTCCGTTCTTTTGGCTCACGCCATCAACGAAAAGGTAAGTTTGCAGGTATCCCCCGCATGGTCCCATTTCAATTTGGCCAAAGAAAATAGTGTGTTTGGAGGCGGAGTTGAAAAAGAGGCGGCGGACCTAGTTACCATCGGCATTGCCTCCCGGTATATGATTACCGAACAGGTCTCCGTTCTGGCTGAATACATTCCTGTCATCGGAACGCGCTCAGACGGCTCTGAAAACGCATTTTCTGTGGGAGTCGACCTAGAAGCGGGAGGACACGTGTTTCAAATGTTTCTAACGTCCACTCAATGGATCGTCCCGCAATATGTGGCTTCTAAGTCCCGAAATAACTTCTTCGAAGGCGACTTGGGATTTGGGTTTAACATTCACCGGGTTTTTTGAGCTATTTCGACGAGTTGTTTCACTTTTAGCGCCGAAGTAACTCCATTTTCGAGTACAGACGAATACGCGTGCAAGGACAGATGTTTTGCGGTGATGCCCTGAATGAGAGCCGAAGCATTCTCGGCGGAAACGCCCCCGCCTATGACCCATTCCATCTTTGGAGATTCTAGGGCATAAGCGTTGATGTTTGGGATGCCATCGACGGCAGTCGATGAACTGCCCCAAGGGTTTCCCGAAGTCAAAATCCGTTGGAATCGGGCTTCCTCGAGGAATTCGAGGGCACCTATGGGATCAGAAAGTGCGTCAAACACCCGGTGAAATGTGTTTTTAACGCCGTTATAGCTTGCGAATAGGGCCATTTCCTCACATAGCACTTCGTCTAATTTTCCGTTGTCGAGTGACCCGAAAACAATGCCGTCGACGCCAATAGCTATTATTTCTTGTGCTTGAGTCAGCATATTCAATCGTTCAGATCTATTGAAATTGAAATCGCCGCTGCGTGGCCGAATCATGACAACAATCTCTATTTTGCCGCCAACGAGGTCGACAATTTGTTGAATAATCGGCAATTCGGGCGTCAATCCGCCTTCGTGCATGTCCCTACAGCATTCGATTCTTTTAGCGCCTCCTTCTAGTGCCGCGTTTGCAGAAGAGAGGGCATTAGACGGGTCTGTGCAATCAATGCAGATTTCGATATCAATCATATGTGTACCTAATCACTATTATTTCCCCAAGTACCTATCTTGGTGTCAGTCCATTTCAGGCCCAAACCGCATTCATAGGTTCGACTTATGTGTTTCTATCCGTTCGGGTCTTTGCGACCCAAGTTAATCACCGCAATCATTTTTCTTCTCCTCATGGCATTTACGCGCGACACTTCAGCACAATCCAATCTAAGCCTTGATGAGCAACAACTGGTTACGTTTATTGAATCGGGTGTTGAGGATGCCATCTCTTTTCTAGAAGAGATCGTAAACATAAATAGCGGTTCTATGAACTTTTCGGGCGTCCGAGCGGTGGGGGCGGCATTTGCGGACGAATTGGAGCCATTGGGATTTAAAACATGGTGGGTTGATGGTGAGGCTTTTGGACGAGCCGGCCACCTTTTTGCCTCTCGGGGCCACACCGGGCCTCATTTTTTATTGATCGGCCATCTAGATACCGTTTTTGAACTGGACAGCTCCTTTCAAAAATTTACACGACTAAATGAAAATCAGGCTGAAGGCCCCGGCGTCATTGATATGAAGGGAGGCGACGTTGTCCTCTTGGAAGCGGTTAGGGCGCTGCATGCCGTCGGAGCTTTGGATCAGATGACCGTAACCATTGCCTTGATAGGAGACGAGGAGTCTTCTGGAAGTCCGTTGGAGGTTGGGCGTGCGTCGCTCGTTGAAGCCGCCGATGCGGCCGATATCGCCTTGGCGTTTGAGCCAGGTGACGGCGATCCACAGACAGCGGTCTTGGCTAGAAGGGGATTTACGGGATGGGAAGTACACGCCTCGGGCGTTCGGGGGCACTCTTCGGCCGTATTTTCAGAAGAAATGGGATATGGATCGATTTATGAAGCCGCAAGAATTCTTACGGGCTTTCAAGAGCAGCTAACAGGGCAAGAACTCTTAACATTCAACCCTGGATTGATTCTAGGCGGGACTACCGTTGAATTCGATGAAGAAAACGACAGAGGAAGCGCCGTCGGTAAATCCAACGTGATTTCGGAAAAAACAATCGTTACTGGGGATTTGAGAACGATCTCGCCATCCATTAGGGAAGAGGTAAAAACCACCATGCGCGCCATCGTGGCCAACCACCTGCCTGGAACAGGGGCCGAAATACTATTTCGAGATAGTTATCCTCCCATGGGAATGACGCAAGGAAACGAACGCCTATTGGCGCTTCTGAGCCAAGCGAGTACCGATGCCGGCTATGAGTCCGTTCGAGCAGGCAACCCTGCGGATGCGGGGGCGGCCGATATATCTTTTGCAGCAGGTCGCGTCGAAATGGCTTTGGATGGACTAGGAATGACCGGTGAAGGCACACACACTACGACCGAATGGGCCGACCTGAGCACGCTGCCCATGCAAACGATTCGAACCGCCATTCTAATGCATCGGATTGCGACAGCCTGGCAACAGTGACATGCCTTACGGCCGATCCTCTGACGCTTTGCGCCAGTCAACAAGACGTCAAAAACGGCGCTTCTTGGGTGTTGCTAAATGGTCGCTTTCATTTTGAAATTGGGGTGCTGACCCGGAGCGGTTACCACGTTCAACACCTCAAATGACAACTCGATTTCAGGGACTCTAGGCCCCGTTTTTACCAATACCTGGATCGAATGATGGGCGGGTATGACCACCAAATCTGCTCGGTCATGGAATCGGAAATCGGAGACGTTGTTGAGCGTAAAGTCCGATTCGGATTTGTTTTCTATGCGGATATCCAAAATGCTGGTATCGCCTTGGTAAGCAGCCGAGGTAATGGACAGCGAAGCCTCAACCAAAGGCATTACGTGTTCTAGACGGCCGATCAAGGTATTTTGATACCAAGCCACCGTTCTGCGGGCCAACAAAGCCTCCTTAATACCCTCCTGCGTACGCTCCTTCGCAAATACGATGGTTACTGGCCTGTGCCCTCCACCTGGGACGTCAAACTGCCAATCTATGAGGCTATGTATATCAGAAGTGCCAATGATGGCGAGATTATGCTTGAGCGCAATTTCAAGAGCCTCGTCAGAGTAAGTAATATCGTTGACGACTTCAATTCCCTGGATTTGTCCCTTCTCAATTAGGGTGATATTCATTTCCTCCAAACGGGCAATGCCATCTTTTCGCTGAGCCGTCCAGTTCGGATGATTCATGAACGTAAACCCACCCTGACGCTGCGCTTCAGCGTAAGCATCCGTCGCTTCCTCGGTGACCAATGGGTTGGCGTCGGTTATGAAAATGGTATTGGCATGTCCAAATGGGAGTGCCCGGGTAATTTCCGAACCCCTAATAACAATCAGGTCACTGTTTTTAGCGGTATTAACAGCAATATCAAAAGCGCGATTACGATCTGGAACGGGCACATCCGCTTTGTGTGGCAGGTATTCCAAATGCTCGGTAACGGCAATACAATCAAGATTGTCTTTTTGAGCTTCTTGAACCCGGGTATTGGGCCACACATCTCCATCCGAAAACACCGAATGCATGTGAAAATCGCAGGTTAAACTCAAAAAACCGTTGACGTCTGGAAATTCGATAGCTCGCCCGCTGCCATGGCTATGGTCTGTCTGCGCAAAGGACAAGGGGGCGCAGAACAGGAGCACGAAAAAGGCGCTTAAAAACCGATTAGTATTTCCCACATACGAAGTCATAAGGGTAAAACGCGATGCTTTTAGGGTGAGACGACCTGTCGAAATAGGCATGAGCGATTGGGGTTTCATTCTGTGAATACAGTTTGGAATATGCTACTCCCGCAATCTTAGGGAAAAATGTGCAAACGACCATTAACTAGGCAAACCTTTTTTCCAATCCCGAAATCCGACGACGCACAGAAGTAGAAAAATGAGGTATTGCCCGGAAAAAAGGTAAAGCCCCTTCATAGCGTAAATGGAGATAGCTACCACGTCGATGATAAACCAGTAGATCCAGTTTTCTAGCCGTTTTTGGGCCATAAACCACTGCGCAATCAAACTTGCGACGGTCGTAAAGGCATCGCCATACGGAAACGAGGCGTCGGTATTGGCGCTCATCGTGTATCCCCAAAGCATGGTCCCTCCCGCGGTTGCCACAACCCAAAGGATGTTCTGACCCATACTCATGGTAGTAATGGGTAACACTTCGCCGACTACCGGCTTCTTAGACCAATGAATCCATCCGTATACGTTCATTCCAAAGAAATAAACGTGTAGGATCATGTCGGAATACAATAAGGAGTCAAAGAACACGAATGCAGCGACCGCCACAGAAACCAACCCAATGGGCCAACACCAGATATTCTGTTTGGTGACTAAATAAACGCTAATGAGCCCGGTAATCGCAGCGAAGGCTTCAAGAAATACCATCTGGTAGAGACTCTGCAATTAATATGCGTCCAGCTAGCGGACCCGTATTAATTGATTTGAAGGTTTGGGACTGATTCAGTTTTTTTCCGACCGGCAAAAGTAGAAAAATAGATCCAAAGTATCCCTACAAAAAACAAACTCTGCAGAAACAGAACGATACCCGTACCGGACAAGGATCCGCCTGAGTTATGGAATTCATACACCAAAAATTTGGTCTGATCCGACATAAAGAGGAATCCAATCAAAACGGTACCGCTATAGAGGGCGAGCGCAAACAGTTGAAGGCGAGCCACCCAATCCCAGAAAGTACCTGGTCGAATGAGTCCGATCCCGATCGGAAATAAAATGGTTTCAAAGTTTAGCAGGTTCAAATCCCCACTAGTGACTTCGCCAATGAAGTTGGACCAAGCTATAAGGCCAAGTGCTACGCAGATCACGCCTGCAGAAAGGGAGGGGGGAACTGGTTTTTTATTCATTTTGAGACTTGAAAACAAGAAAATAAGCGTGAGAGGGACAATCTGAAACTCCATTAGACGTGTAAGTGACTGAAGAATGCGGCCGGTAGGGGCGGGCCAAGGCCCGCCCCTACCGGCCGGCCCTCACTTACCAAGTTTTAATTCGAATTCATAGGAACAACTTAAACCACACCAGCAGACGGCAACGCTCGTGTCATATTCAATAAGACCCCAAAGAAACGACCGGCTAGCCTGTTCGGGACACACCCCATACCCCTCACATTCTTCGCCTGGGCGAATGAAGTCTCCGGAACAGGTAACCTTAATGAAAAATATTTCTTTTGCTGCCACACCCTTCGGGAGATCGAACGGTGCACACGCTTCGGTAACTACCCCGGTAAAAATCAAGTCTCCAGGTGTCTTATCATAGCCCGACCCATCGTCATAAATGAGAGAGGCGGGCATCTTTTCCGATAAACCAAGCAAATTGATGGCATCCGGATAGGTAACGTTAGCCGTCGCTTTCATGGTGACCTCCAGAACATATTCCTGTTCTAAGGTCCCGTCTCGGGTTGGAATCGGCGTCATAACCATGGACTCGATCAAGTCAGTCGACTTCAGCGAATCCATCTCGTCCTGAGTGTCGGAAAAAGCCGATGCATCGCAGCCGGTTATTCCCAAACATACCAGACAAAGGCCCCCTATGAGCCCAGTTCCTTGAAGCCTAAAAAGGCCTCTCCATTGTTTTATAATCATCACAAACCTCCTCTATCCTTCTTCACGTTGTGCTTTCAATAGGCAACAGCACCTATTGGTATCAACAGAAAGAGGCTGTTTAGGCTGATTTTGTAACGCTTTTACCCAATTTATTATTGGGCCCTGCAGAGCCGGACTTTAAAACGGGTTCTACCAGCCGAAATCGTGCTTGTCGACCACTTGAGATGGGCTACCTACAATCAAAGGGTCAGGTGCTCGAACGACCGTCAGATCTTTGCCTGGGTAGTCCAAAGAGTGCAGAAAATGCATCATACAATTCAATCTTGCCCGCTTTTTATCGTCGGATTTGATGATAGTCCAAGGAGACTCCAAGGTATCTGTATGAAAAAACATTTTGAGTTTTGCTTCCGTGTACTCGTCCCACTTATCTCGTGAAGCGGTATCTATAGGGCTCAATTTCCACTGTTTTAGAGGGTCAGTCAACCGGGACTCCATCCTTTCGCTTTGTGCTTCGCGGGTTACAGAAAACCAATATTTGAACAGGACCGTTCCCGATCGGATCAACATGCGTTCCAGTTCGGGTGTTTGGCGAAGAAATTCTTTGTATTGCTTTCCGGTACAAAATTTCATGACCCGCTCAACGCCCGCACGATTGTACCACGACCGGTCAAAGAACACGATCTCTCCGTGCGTCGGAAACTGCTTGATATAGCGCTGGAAATACCACTGGCCCTGTTCCTCCTCTGTGGGCTTATCCAAGGCAACAATGCGCGCACCACGAGGATTTAGATGCTCCATGAAGCGTTTTATGGTGCCCCCTTTTCCCGCAGCATCCCGACCCTCAAAAATAACTACCAAGCGACTCCCGGATTCTTTGACCCAACGCTGCACTTTTAGCAGTTCAATTTGAAGGAGCCGTTTTTCGTACTCGTAAGCTTGCCTGCTGACTTTTTGCCTATAAGGGTAAATTCCCTGGTCAAAGAGTTCATTAACTTCATCCGGCGACAAACCGTGATTTTTAGGGCTAATCTCTTCTTTCGCGCCAACGCCAACGCCAACGCCCACGCCCACGCCCACGCCCACGAGTGAATTGGACCCTTCTTCGCCAACGATTCCGTGCGACTTTATTTCGTCAGTAGTCCTAGATGTTGAGCTCATCTGCCAGCCATAAGTTGAAATATACACATGCCATTCAACGACAAGGTAAGGAGGTAATACGTTGAATTCGACCGCTTTACGCTTTAGAAAGGAAATGTTGCGGATTTACGTGCGAAATCCGTCGAAACTCGTCTTCAGAGAGCAGGCTACGAAGCCGGATACTGAATTCTCGCTCCGTTGCATGTTGGTGGACCATGTAAAAATCGGAGCCAAAAAGGATGCGTGCGCCCGTTCCTGGGTCCCGTATTAAAACATGCATGAGCGGGTGCAGTTTGGGCTGATATCCGGTGTATGACAGGTCGGTATAGACGTTTGGATATTCTTTCATCAGCCCTAAAATGACGGATAGCCAATTCGACTGACGTAAATGATAAGGCCACGATTCAGATAGCCATTGGTCACATTCGTCTTCTCCACCCATGTGCGCCAGACACACTTTTAACTTCGGAAAAGACCGGAGGACCCTGCGAAAACAGACGGGGTCGGATAATTGGTCCGTCCACTCGGCGTTGGATTCCACCAACGAAAACTCACGGTGTGATCCGGAGGGTCTCGAGATTTCTTGAGGACTTCCCCGGAAATAGACTCCTCCGCGGGAGCAATGGCTCATGACCGGAATTTGCTCGGATTCGGCCCATTCCCAGAGTTTCGTGAGTCGGTCATCGAAAGGGAAAAAGCCTAGAGCCGGATAGATCTTGATCCCAGTAAACCCTTGGTTTTGAATTAAATCTTGCGTCATTTCGAAAAAATCGGGGCGTCGAGGATCTACTGCTACAAAAGGATGAATCCGAGGGCCAATAAGGGGGTCCCTTTTTAATTGTCTCAATTCTCCCAATTGGTCCAGATAGGATTGCTTGGAGCGACCAGCCCCCATATAGGAAAAATCCATTGGTAGGACGATGAATTCCGTATCTGAGGGGTAATATCCTTGTAGAATATTAAAAATGTCTTCCTGGGATTCTCTCGATCCTACCCCGGCAAACGCCGCCATGCGTTCGAAGCGCCGCGTTCCGGTAACTTGGGTTAGCCATTTCAAAAATCGTGTAATCAAAGGGCCCCATCGTTTACTCGAAAGAAGCCTCATAACCATCCGAGGGCCAAAGAATCGCTCCGGCACGGATCGGATGGTAAATAGATGGACGTGGCAGTTAATCACGAGAAGTAGAACCAATAGTGTTCTACTAGAGAAACGCAATCCTATAATTCGAACGACATTTTTGAAACGGTCGCTATTTGTCCGTAACTATCCACTTTTGATGCCAACCAAAGGTGTTGTCGTAGCCAATAAACCAACCGTACTCCTCAGGTTGAGTGGGCGAAAACAATTAGTTTGGCACCAGTTCAGCGATCGCGATGGACGCGTCAAAATTGAATGACGATTTCATTTTTTAAGCTCTCTACCGCGCACAATTACATAGGCCAAAAGAGCGCAAATAAAGAAGATCAAAAGCATCCATGCCACGCCCTGCAGCGTCCCAATAATGGCTCGATAGATTTCAAGCGTCCAGACTTCAGGGGGCTAGCTGCGCCACGAAGGCTCCTGGTTCGGCAGGCGTGATATATTTTTCAAATTCCCACACGCGGACGCCTGAAGATACCCCAACAACGTAAATTGCAAAGGTTAGGTACCTGGTCCAAGCCGCTGAAATACCGTCGTCAATGATGCGGTCCAGAATGGCTTGAAGGCGCGACTGAAACAAGCGTGCTACGAGCCAAGAAACGAGCAGGGCGAGCAGAAAAGTCACAGATAATAATGCGATAAACATGGTGTTGCCCCAATTGTTACATAGCGTCCAAGGAGTCCGACAGGTCCCCAATGAGGTCCGCTGCGTCTTCCAATCCCACTGAAATTCGCATGTCTCCCATGGAGATACCCAGTTCCTTGAACCGCTCAGGCGGTAATTCTTTCAGGTAGCTGATGGCTGGTGCGTAGATCAAACTTTCGTGTCCGCCCCAGCTAACTCCTATCTGAAAGTAGTTCAATCCGTTGAAAAAACGTTTAATCCGGAATAAATCGTCGGTGTCGAGCTCAAATCCAAGTAAACCGGTAAAGCCGCTCATTTGTTGGCATCCGAGTTCGTATTGCGGGTGGCTCTTCAAGCCGGGGTATCGAACTTGTCGAATTTTTGGGTGCTTTTCGAGAAATGCAGCCACTTCCATGGCATTTTTTTGATGCCGTTCTAGCCTCATGGAAAGGGTTCGAAGGGATCGGGTTATGAGCCAAGAGGTCCACGGGGCGATGGTGCCCCCAAATAATTCCCCTTCCTGCGTTGCAATGGCTTGCATACGTTCTTTCGATCCAATAATTACGCCTCCCACAACGTCTGAATGTCCACCTAGATATTTGGAGGCCGAATGGACTTCCAAATCGATTCCCATTTGTAGGGGTTTTTGATACAACGGCGTGGCCCACGTATTGTCGATCATGGTCAGAATACCTTTGGAACGCGCCAATTGGGCCACTTCAGTAATATTTTGAAGAGAAAAAACTGCCGACGATGGACTCTCGAGTACAATCAGCTTGGTTTTTGGGGTGATGGCCTCTTCGAATTGCTCTAACGATGTCCCGGGCACAAACGTGGTGTCGAGACCGATTTTGCGTCGCAGATACGAATTGAGGAAGTTGTTTGTAGGCCCGTACACGTTTTTGACGGCTACTACATGATCTCCGGCGGACACGGCGTGGAAAACCGCAGCTGAAACAGCTGCCATTCCCGATGCCGTTAAACGCGCCTCGATATCGGGGCTGTTATTTCCGGCTAAAGAAGCAATCTTTTTCTCAGCGATGCGAGTAGTCGGGTTGACCAATCGGGTGTAGATGGGCCGGTTGGTTCGATCCTCAAACGCGGCATCTATGTCGTCCCAATCCTTAAAGGTGAATAGGGAGTTTTGAAAAAGGGGAGGGACAACCGCTCCGTCATATTGGCTACGATCTTCGCCAAGATGTGCCATGAGCGTGTCTGGGGATGCGTCTTTTTTTGGCGGCCTCATACGTTGTCTACCTCATCATAAAAACATCCGATTCCCAGAAGAGCAATGGTCGGAGCAATGACTAAATTTATGAGCGTTAAAAATTGCCAGTTCCAGTAGTCGGCCCACGGCACTCCCAACGTAGCTACCATGAAGACAGCTGTTGACGTCCACGGCACCATGCTTTCGATCATGGTACCATAGTCCTCCAGGGACCTAGAAAGGACCTTTCTAGGTATTTTTAGGTCATCGAATCTGCTTTTGAATGCGTCTCCGACAATAAAACTGGTCGCGTATTGATTGGACGTCATGGAATTGGTTAGAGCGCTCGCTCCCAGGGCGGCCACGATGGTAGCTGCGCGCGTTTTTGCGAATGCAAAAACGCGCGAAACGACGGTAGGCATGGCGTTAATGGTGTCGATCGAACCAATAAAAAAGAACACTAAAAAGGCTACAAAAATGGCCTGACTCATGGAGTAAAGGCCCCCTCGATTAACCAATTCAACTGTCTGAGCTGGGAGGTTGGTCGCCCAATGGGCCATGGAGGCATTAAAGCCGGTCGAAAGGCTATTGGACACGTCTGCAATGGTGTATGGCTGAAACGCGAGGGCCAGCACGCAAGCCGATAGGATCGATGTCAAAAGGGTCGGAATCGTTGGCATTTTTTTTAACGAGCCAACCAACACGATTGCAGGAGGAATCAGCAATAAGGGACTGAAGGTGAACATCACCTTTAATGAGTCCAAGAACGGATGGAGGGATCCCAATTCAGCAGCTTGGACCGTAGGGGGGTGCGTAAAGCCCAAGATTACATATCCGATGGTTGCCAAAATGGCCGATGGAATGGTTGTTACCATCATGGACCTTATGTGATCAAATAAATCCACTTCGGCTGCTAGGGCGGCGAGATTGGTGGTGTCAGAAAGAGGAGACATCTTGTCCCCGAAGTAGGCCCCTCCAATGATGGCCCCGGCGGTAATTCCTAAATTCGCCCCTAACGCAGCTGCAATGCCGATTAGAACGACCCCGATGGTCCCAGCCGATCCCCAACTAGTGCCCGTGAGCGAAGAAAAGACCACCGGTATTAAAAAGGACAGAACATACAAATACCGCGGGCTGACCAATTCCAATCCAAAGTAGACCAACATGGGAATGGTGCCGCTTATCATCCAACTCGAAATAAGGACTCCAATGGCGAACAGGATAAAAAACGCGGGGAGGGCAGAGGCGATTTTTCGAACCACGGAATCCTGAATTTGCGTCCAGGAAAACCCCAAAAAAATGAGTTCAGATACCGAGAAAAAGGAAGCCAGAATAAAAACAACTTCCAGCGTGAGCGCTTCTTGACCTAGAAACAGAGGTCGCGCAATGAGCCCGTACAGGATGATTACCGTCAAAAAGGCAATCGGCAAAATGCAATGCAAAAAGGTGACAGGCCGCCTCAAACCTCCAGTTGGGACTGCTTCGGCGGTCTTACTCATGATTTTTTGTCGTTTGATTGCCGTTAGTGGGTTGGTCGTACGCGTTCATTACTTCGTCAGGAATGGCGCGCGGCCGGCCGGTAGCTTTATCGAGACAGACCCAGTGGGTCCGGCCGCGCGCCACCACCTTCTGGTCCTCCATCCTGGTAAAAACAGTTCTCCTTACCGATGTAGCCCGCTGCGTGTCTTCAATGAATGTCTCCAATTGCAGCGTTTCCCCTTCAAAAGCCTGCCTTAAATACTCAACTTCGTGGGATTTAACAACCCACATAATGCCGGCTTGATTGGCAACCCGATCGCCGCCAACGCTTTGCGTGTGCTGAATGGCTATGTCCTGCATCCACTGGACATAGGCTACGTTATTCACGTGTCCGTAAGCGTCTATTACCTCAGCGGCTATCTTAATATTCCAGGAATATCCAGGCATTGAATTAGGCAGGTTGGTTAACGGCGTCACATCGAAGTCTTGGTTTTCGAGTCTTTTCGAGCCCGGATCCATTGCACAATTCCAACGGCGCTGATCAAAATCCAGAAGACTTCCATTACGGCGGAGGCCAAGTTAAAATTGTAGGCTAGGGAAACTAGAATAAGCGCCGCTCCGATCAGATTCATTAGTGAATAGGATAATCGAGTGGGCAAGAGTTTGCCTGTCTGCACGGCAGCAAAAGCCAGAATAATAAGCAGAACGCCCAGATTCCCAAGGATATCGTACCATTTCATAGGAATCAGGCGTTGAGTACGGAAATAATTTCAGCGTGCAAGTCAGGCGTGGATGAACTAAGCAAACTCGTTGCCATCACCAAGTTTTCGGTCGATCCGTCTCCATGTGAAACGGTGCCGCCGGCTTCCAATATGCACGGAATGACGGCCGCATTATCCCAAGGATGCATGGCAGGATCAAGGGCTGCGTCTAGAAGCCCTCTAGCAACCAAGGCATGCTGCAAACAGTCCCCAACAAAGCGAAAACGACCGGACTGGCGAATGACTTCTCCCAATTTGAAACGTTTCAAATCGCCTTTAGGATCGATATCGGTATTGTAAACGCCCGTAGCGGAGACGTAAGCCGAGGTCAACGATGTGGTGGCTGAAACGTGCTGGCGGGTTAGTTCGCCCATCTTATTAAGGTACCAGCACCCATACCCCAGTTCAGCATACACGGTCTCTTTTAGGCCGGGCAGGTTGATAACGCCGAGTATAGGATGCCCATTTTTGAGTAGAGCGACTAGGGTTCCAAAAGTCGGTATCCCCAAGGCGAACGACGCGGTACCGTCGATGGGGTCTAAAACCCAGGTATATTCACCCTGACTGCTTTGCTCCGGGTGCTCTTCACCCATAATGCCATGTTCTGGATACTTGGCTTGGATAAGTTCGCGCATGATGCGCTCGGCTTCCAAATCGGCTTCCGTGACGGGGGTGCCATCCACTTTCGTGTTCACAACCACGTTTTGAAAGCGCGGCATAATCTCGGCGGCTGCGGCACCTGCCAATTGAAGAGCGAATTGAAGAAATGGACTTGGCGGTCTTGGGTCGCTCATGGCTTTTTGATGGCTGGTGATGGCTCTGGCTGGTTACTCTGTGGAAAAGGATGCATTATCAAGCGCGTGGGCCAATTCATCCAAGACCTGAAGGGCGGTATCGACGTCCGTTTGGTGCGATCTAAAACAGACCACGGCCAAGCGCAGCATAAATACCCCGTTAAGCCGCGTAGAGGATACAAAAATACGCCCATCTTTGTGGATTGCCTGTACCAATCGCTCATTAAACAGGTCGGGATCTTCAAATTTTGGTATGAATCTGTACGTCACCACGCTCAAATCGGGCTCCGGTCCGACCTCAAATCCTTCCACACGAGATAGTTTGGAGTGAAAATGGCGAGCCAAGAGCATTTTTTCAGCGAGTGCACTTCTAAACGGAGCCACACCAACCACTTGAAGGGGGAGCCACATCCGTAGCCCCCGGAAGTGTTTGGTCAACTCGGGCGACACGGTGGCTGGAGACGTGGCCTCTACGTGAATCACGTCCTGCATGTAATCGGCGCCAACGGCGTGCGAAGCCAATAACCTATTTTTGTCTTTTACCAACAAAGCGCCAATGCCATAGGGTAAAAACAGGGTTTTGTGAGGATCCATGACAATCGAGTCGGACCATTCCATGCCCTTTAGCATTTCCTTTCCTTCATCGCACAGAGCAAAAAGGGCGCCGTAGGCGCCATCAATGTGATACCACGCACCGTACCTTGCCGCTAACTGGCCAATGGCTTCGAGGGGATCCACCGATCCCGTATTGGTGGTACCGGCGGTTGCGACCACAAAAAAGGGAATCAATCCCGCGTTTTTATCCTCTTCAAGCTGATTTTCGAGAAGATCTGTGCGCATGCGATATCGATTGTCTACCGGAATTCGGCGAACAATGCAGGTCGACAGCCCGGCGAGATGAACGGCTTTATCGATACAATGATGGGCGTGGTCCGTCAAATAGATGACCGATTGGGCGATTTTTGGACCTTCAACACGGTAAAAGTCACGGGCCGCAACCACGGCGGTAAAATTGGCCAGGCTTCCCCCGGAAGATAAATATCCTCCATAACCTGCTCCGTAACCCACCAATTCCGCTAGGAAGTCGAGGCACTGATCCTCGACTCGGACCGCACCGGGACTGGCAAAATAAACGCCCGCATACTTATTGGTGACGGATGCTAGCAGATCGGCCACGGCCGAATAGTACAGACCGCCGCCCGGGATATATCCGAAGAAGCGGGGAGAGGTAGTGGCAATGCCTGGTCTGTCTACCTCGGTTTTCAACAGGCTGAGGGTAGCTGCAAGACCCATTCCATCCTCAACAAATCCCGGTAACGTTTGTATCGGGACGCCACTGGAGGAAGATTCCAACACATTCGACGCTTCGTCTTCCCCTATAAAGGCCGGTGCGGTGTCCACGTCCGATAAATATTCCTCAACGTATGAATCAACCAGATGACCGATTTCTGCCCGTATGGCAGCATCCGGGTCAAGGGGCAAGCTTTTGTTCTTCAGGGTGACTAACCGCTCCGAAAGTCGATTCTGCTGCGTCATTCCAAGGTCTTACTATATGAGTTTGTCCGGTGTCGTACTGAGCATTAAACTACACCAAGAAGGCCTACCCAATTACGCATATTGATTGAATGAATCTAAATCCCGTAATCCTTGCCATTCCGATTTATTTTCTGTTGATGGCCTTTGAACTGGTGTTTGAGGGATTCACCAACCGTCGGACGTACCGCTTAAACGATGCCATTACCAATATCAATCTCGGTGCTTTGGATCAAGTGACCGGTGTATTTGGAAAACTAGTTACCATTGGCATCTACACGGTTGTTTTCGAGTTCTTTGCGGTCTTCACGATTCCCGATGGATGGCTCAGCTTTGTCGTTCTTTTTGTAGCCTACGATTTCTGTTATTACTGGAGTCATCGGTTTGCACATGAGGTCAGCCTCTTCTGGGGAGGGCACGTCGTTCACCATCAAAGTGAGGAGTTCAATCTTTCGGTTGCTTTGAGACAAAGTGCCACGTCGTTCATTTGGTCCTTTCCATTCTATTTACCCCTGGCCTTGTTGGGATTCAGTCCAGTCCAATTGGTTTTTGTGGGAGGCCTGAATCTGTTGTACCAGTTTTGGATTCACACGGAGCACATTGATCGCCTAGGGCCATTGGAGTGGATCATGAATACGCCGTCTCACCACCGCGTGCACCATGGCAGAAATCCCAAGTACATAGACAAAAACTATGCAGGTGTCTTCATTGTCTGGGATCGCCTATTTGGGACGTTTACGGGCGAAGAGGAACGACCCGATTATGGCATAACCAAACCTCTAAATAGCTGGAATCCGTTGTACGCCAATGTGTCTCACTACTTGGATTTGGCCCGATCGGTGCCCAAAGCTCGATCTTTTTCGGATAAGCTGAAGATGCTTTTTTATAAGCCAGGGTGGCAACCGGAGTATATGGTGGGGTATACGGCTCAACCCTATGCTGGGGACGTACATCAAAAATATAACGAGAATGTCCGTTCTAAGGCCCATCGGTATTTGCTGGCGCAGTTTCTGCTTTCTCTAGGCCCCATCGCCTACTTCCTTTTTCAATTCGCACAGCTTCAACCACCGATCAAGGCTTTTTTGGCGATTTGGATTGTCTCGACCATGATCCTCTTTAGCTTCTTTTTTGAATCCAAGCGAAACTGGGTCGTGTTTTTAGAAATAGTTCGCCTCGTAGCCGTACCGTTGGCCGCCTTGGTCTTCTTTTCCGCCCCGTACCTGACGGTATCAACAGTTATTTATGCCTTTTTAAGCCTATTAGGACTCTTTTTCGTTTGGCGGGAATCTGTTTTTACTCTTTAAGCAACGGTAAGCTGGTAACCGAGAGGCTGAACGCAGAAAAGATGCCCTCCACATACGTCTGCTGAGCTGTGGCAATATCTGCGTAAAAAAGCATCACCAGAAGGATTACGAGGCGCAAGAGGGGAATCCGTTGTAAAAGTGGACGCATAATTTCCGAGGTTTCTAAGTGGCTTTTTATTGCGTTTTTAGACGCCCCGTACCTAGTCCAATTTGTCACAAAAGTGTCACGAACCATCACAAATGTGTGTAATCGTCCTAAAGTCAAAATGACGTGGAATTGCGCCGGAATTGAATGAATGACCACTGCGTCTAACCGCTGTTCGCAACCCACTACGGCCTGTATTGGAATCCAGAAGGGGATTGTCTCCCAACAATTGAACGATGATGAAAACGGTACTGTTATTTCTACTTCTTGCCATTCTGACTTTTGGTCAGGCAACTGCCCAGAGCGCGACCATTTCTGGGCGTATTATTGACGAGAAGACCGGTACGTCCTTACCTGGGGTAAACGTCGTCGCATCGTTTGCAGCAGATTCCACGCTGCAATATGGTGAAGCTACCAACAATGAAGGCCGATTTAACTTCATGGTGAAAGGCGCGGGCGCTTATAACGTCAAAATGTCTTTCATAGGATATGTAAGCGTTTCCAAACGCGTTACGGTGTCTAGCGGCCAAACCGATATCGGTTTGGTCGAAATGGAATTTGACACCATGTTATTAGACGAGGTTCGGGTCGAAGCCGTGCAAGAGCGGGTTGAAGTCAAAGGCGATACAACCGTTTTTAATGCCGCAGCCTTTAAGGTTAATCCAGACGCTACGGCCGAAGACTTAATTGCAAAACTTCCGGGCGTTACGGTGGATGGTGGAACGGTGACCGCGCAAGGCGAAACGGTTACCCGCGTATTGATTGACGGGCGCGAGTTTTTCGGCACAGACCCGGCGGCAGCGCTCAAGAACCTCCCTTCTGAGATTATCAATAAAATTGAGGTGTATGACCGCCAAAGCGACCAGGCACAGTTTACGGGATTTGAAGACACCGCTACCGAGAAAACCATTAACATCGTGACGCTTACTGGCAAAAGTAACGGTCAATTTGGAAAAGTTTATGGTGGATATGGCTCGGATGAACGCTATATCGGTGGTGGAAATATCAACATTTTTGACCAGGATCGTCGCATTTCCATCATTGGAATGTCCAACAACGTCAATCAACAAAACTTCGCCATTGACGACCTATTGGGCGTAACCGGGCAAAGCGGCGGCGGACGGGGTGGATTTGGCGGCGGCGGACAAGGCGGCCCTCCTCCTAGACCTTCTGGCGGCGGCGGTGGTGGTGGCGGCGATCGCGGTGGCGATCGTGGAGGAGACGGTGGCGGCTTTACCCGGGGCGGCGGCGGTGGCGGAAACACCGGGAGCTTTCTAGTGGGGAATCAAGGGGGTCTAAACACCACTCACGCCGTGGGCGTCAATTATTCCGACTCATTTGGTCCCAAATTGTCTGTTACAGGAAGTTACTTCCTCAATGCTTCGGACAATTCCAGTGCTTCTCTGTTGGATCGCGAATATTACTTAACGGGAGGCGCAAGTCAGTTTTATAATCAAAACAATACGTCTGCGTCCGACAACACCAATCACCGTTTTAACGGTCGGGTGCAGTACACGATCAACCCCAAAAACTCGTTGATCTTCACCCCTCGTTTTTCAACGCAAAGTAACACGGCTTCTAGCTATTTGTTTGGAACCAACGTGCTGGATACGGCAGCCATGCTGAGCGAAACGACCAATAACTACGTTTCTGATAATTCGGGCTACAATGCGGGCGCAGGGCTTCTATACAGATTAGGGTTCGATAAACGGGGACGCACGGTTTCGTTAAACCTAAACGCTGGGGCCAATTCATCGCTTGGTAACAACGCTCAGGTTTCTTCGAATTTGTTTTTTGATGATGGATCGCGTGACCAGGTTATTGATCAGATTACGGATAGTGATGTTACCGGGACGTCGTATTCTGCTCGGTTGTCCTATACCGATCAGATCGGCGAGACGGGTCAACTTCAACTAAACTATTCTCCTTCACTTAACAACAACGATTCCGAGCGATTGGCGAATACTATTGACCTCAGAACGGGATTGTATAATGTGCTGGATCCGGCGCTTTCGAGTCAATTTGACAACCAAGTGTTCACGCAACGAGGTGGACTAAGCTATTCCATTCGGAAAGAATCCGTTCGTATTACGGCGGGTGCAGACGTTCAGAATGTCAGTCTAACCGGTGACCAGACGTTTCCATTGGCATTCGATGTAAACCGTTCGTTCACCAACATTATGCCGAACGTGGATGTCCAGATTGGAAATTCAAGACAAAAATCACTTCGCTTTTCCTATCGTACCAGCACGAATACACCATCCATTTCACAGTTACAGGATGTAATAGACAATCGTAATCCGCTCATACTGTCCTCTGGAAATCCAGACCTCGACCAGTCCTTTACCAATGTGCTCTCCACCCGTTTTAATACGACGAACCTTCAAACGGGCTCGATTTTCTTTGGCTTTGCTTCGATGACGTTCAGCAATAACCAAATTGGTAGCGAATCCTTGATCGCTGAGCGAGACATGGTGTTGGAAGGAGGGGTTCCTTTGCTGCAGGGGTCGCAGTTCTCGCGTCCGATCAATGTGGACGGCTACAAGAGCTTCCGATCCTTTATAACGCTAGGCAGACCTGCACCATTCATTAAGAGCAATATGAACGTTAACGCTGGAGTTAACTGGTCAGAAACGCCTGGGGTAATTAATGGCCAGGACAATCTTTCCAACCAAAAAGGATTAAACGGTGGCCTGGTTCTGAGCTCCAATATCAGCGAACGGATTGACTTTACGCTTTCTCAGAACTTCAGTTATAACATCTCTGAAAACTCCATCTATCCTGATCTGAATTCAGATTACACCAGCTACCGGGCCACTGGAAAAGTGACTGCCATGCCGACCAAATCGTTGGTCTTAGAAACGAGCTTGGCCTACAACAAGTTGGGTGGTTTGGGCGAAGGATTTGACAATACGTCTTTTCTGCTAAATGCTGCTTTGGGCTACAAATTCTTGCAAGGCAATGGCGGAGAAGTCCGGTTGATATTAGCCGACTTGCTGAATCAGAGTACCAACGTATCTCGCAATATTACCGAGTTTTACGTGGAAGACAGTTCTTCTAACGTGTTGGGCCGCTACATCATCCTAAACTTTACCTATACGCTACGCAACTTCAAGTTGTAGTCGGAAACGTTTTGAGTTCTTGTCTACGCTTGCCTGGCGGAAGAGCGTAGACAAAAAAAGAGGTGGGGGGCGCTTTTGCGCCCCCCACCTCGTCATTTTTAGCCGGTCCGAGTCTTTCGTAGACGTAGGATCGGCGGAAAGTAATCTGTTGGCGCCCTAGTTGACGGTGAAGGGAAGCGTAAACCGTTTCAAATCCCAATCAAAAATGATCGAGCCACCAGCCTCGGTGTCTTCCAAAGAGATCACAAAGCGCTCGCTGGAGTCCGTACGGTCTGAACCCATCATAGACGCGCTGAACAAGTCGAGGGCTGAATCGTGGACCGTTCCCCACTGACCCGTTTGACTATTGAAAATCAAGGTTAAACCTCCATCTGCATAGACGGACCATACCGTGTACGTTCCAGCGGCCAAGACTTGACCATCAAATGAAAGGTCTTTACTTGTAGTAAAGTGAGTAGCCGCGTTGGCACCAGTTCGCCAAACTTGTCCTTCTGGAACCAATTGACCCCAGATTTCGCGCCCCCTTTTAGCCGGCTGGCTGTATTTAACTTCCAAATTGGCGCTGTCGAGTGTAATGGCGACAACAGCTCCGGGCGAAGGTACTCCGATACCGTTGCCTGAGGCATCCATGGCAGCCCAACGTTCGGCCATTTCACCAACTACAAACGGTTCGACACGGCGACTTTCGGATTTGTTGGTGGTTGCTGCACCAGAAACGCCCAGCAACTGGCCACTTTCGTCTGTCCAACCCAATCTTACATAACCGTAATAGTCCATCGAAACCGTATCGGCTGAAACCACTTTTGATTCGTTGATCCGAGGTGCCGAACCATTGGCGCCAAGTAGCATGATTTGACTCGCGCCTTCTCTGAGCATGTTGGCAACCTGTTCAAATTCAAACATGGCCACGTCTGCGCGCCCAAGTGTAGGAAGCGTTCCGGCAGGCACATCGACCATCACGGTATCTGGATTTTCGCCGCCTACACGGATAACAGTCCCTTGTCCATCTACAATTGAAATACGAGCAGAACTTCCGGCTGGACCCGCAGGATTAGCTTCTGGGGTACGGAGAGTAAACTGAAGGTTGGTGACGTTGCCGTCCGCGTCCAGACTCGCCGCGTACTCCACAATGTGTGTATATGGAAGGCGGTCTACCAAGATTCCTTCAATAGAATCCCCAGAACGAGTGTAGACTTCAACGGCCACGGTATCTGCGCCCAAGGTGGTCACAAAGGCCCGGGGTTCGTTTGGATCTGGAGTCCAACCTGCGTTAGTATTACATCCGGTAAGGACGAAAACGAAGGTTAATAGAGCTAAAATGCGATTCATGATTGCAAATGAGATGATAATGGGGGGAAGGCAAGGTCGAACGAAGTCGATTTCAGGAAGTTTGGGTTCGAAAAGAATTCGAATTCAGGCTTTCCGCATATTCACCGCGCAGATCATCTAACGCTCTATGATTCGTGGGCTAAAGAACCAAAGAAGGCCGGTAATTGTTGTTTTGGCCGTTTTATTTTGCTTCCAAAATCATTGCCTTGATCGACTTTTCGACACTCGCTGCGATATCGTCTAAGGCTGGAGCATCGGAGAGCATGGAAAGCATGGCACTAGGACTGATCATACCGATCTGTGTCTGGCCGTTTTTTTCATACACAGAAACGCGACACGGTAGGGCCAAATTCATCTCCATATCGGCGGCGAGGACTTCAGCCGCCCTCTTTGGATTACAGACCTCGTAAATCCGCACTTCGTTGTCAAACGAGATACCCTTTCCGTTAAGCGTAGCTTTTAAGTCGTAGGTATGCAAAATACCGAAGCCGTGATTGGAAACGGCTGTTTCAAAATCGGTTGAAGCCTGATCGACAGTCTTCGAGGAGGGTACAATATACTTCATAATACTATTCCTACTGGTATAAGTCGCGCCGAGGCGCCTTTGTAAGGCCGAAATGACCTTTTTAGCCGAGGTAGTCTTTTACCAGCAGAAAGGAAAGGTAACGTCGCAGCGGCCGTCAATTAAAAAATTAAATTAGTGTTGGTGCCCACCCTCTGCCTGATGTTTTTCAATGATGTCCAACACTTCGGACATGGTGTTGCGCCCGAGGTCTTCGTCGTACCAAGCAAATTTTGCTGTCATAAAGGCGGAAGAAGATAATTCTTTCCCACTTCCAAGCGCCCAGTCTTGGAGTTGCTTTGGGCGCTCAATAAACGCACCTATTTCATTGAAATCGGAGTCCAGAACCAAAATAGTGGGTGTAGAGGGGCGCCCATCTGGAGTCCTATGTGCCTCCATAATATGCCGGCCAGCATCAGGCGATATAATGCGCATCTCGATGGCTTCGGCCGCATTGGCTAAGTGGGCTACATAGGGGATGGTATTCACGGAATCGCTACAGCCATCTATGGCCACAGCAATCAGGTAATAAGGTCCGTGAAGCTCGGAGGCACGCCTGCGAATATCGACGGGTACTCTCCCTTTGTCAAAATTGTCTAGCCACATTTCGCGGCGTCTTTCGGCTTGATCCAAGAACAGACCGAATCGAATGCCGGATGCGTAGAGGGCTTGATTCGTCGGTAATCCCGTGGTATCTGAAGGCGCCTCGCTGACAGCACTGTGAGTTTGTGCGGCAACAATTGGAGGGGCGCAGAGGAGGAAGAGGATCGCTAGTATAGGTTTCATCGCTTGTCTTTACTTCCAAACACTCGTTTTAACAATGGTATGGAGTTGTATCGTTCCACCAATTGGGAGTAGATGGTATAGGCTCCACTCAGATCTAGAGACTGCAAGCTGGAGCAAGAAGTTAGCGTCAACATAAAGATGAGGCTGAAATAGAGTGGAATTCGAATGCTGGCCATACTGGACAATTTCGTAATCAGGAAGCATACTTCAGGTTAAATATAGTCGGACAAACACCTATGTATGGTTTATCTTCAACAAAAGAGGTCGTAAACCGCCAAAATCATGCTTAATTATTCCTTTTTGCACAAGCTTTCTTTAAAGGGAGGGGACATGAAGGCGTCGCGAGCCCCTTACGTGGTACTTGCCTTGCTGGGAGCGTTCGTGTTAGGATGCTCCGAGAAAAATGCCTTGGTTCTGCGAACAGACACCCTCAGGGTGGTCATTTCAGAACAAGGCCAGATCATTCACTTGCAGGACTGGAAGAATGGCACGGAGTACGTTTCACGTCCTTCGCCAATCCTCCAATTGCGAAAGAATGGAGCGTTTGCGGTCCCTCAATCGGCTCGAGCTAAAGGAAATGGAATTGAGTTGACGTTTCCTGGTGGTTTTGTGGCTCACGTTCAAATTGAGGAAAAAGACGCTCATATTGTGTTTGAATTGACGGAGCTGTCCAATCCGGATTCGGTTGACCTGGTTCTGTGGGGTCCTTATGCCACCACTATTGGGGAGTCCATCGGAGAAACGGTGGGTGTAGCGCGCGGCGCTGAATTTGCCATTGGGCTCCAAGCTCTGAACATTAAAACCTTGGGTGGATTTCCGTGGAATGAAAACGACGCCATGCCAGAGATGGACATTTTCGAGGGCGGAAATTATCACGATATGGACCCGGCCAAATCGCGTTCGGTTCTTTATCGCGTGGAGGCGGCCAAACCCGATTCGATGGGGAGCACCCTGCAAGCCTACACTCGAAATCGCGTAAAGGATAGGGTCATCAAGAATCAGGGATACGATCGGTATGTAGCACCTGCTTTTGATGATGGAGGGGTCGTCGGATCCAAAATAGCCCTTTTCGGGGTTCCAGTGGCACAAACGCTGGCCACGTTAGGGATTATTGAGCAAGCTGAAGGACTCCCGCATCCCATGATCGACGGCGTTTGGGGGAAAGAATCCCCGACGGCGAATGCGGCTTACATCATCATGAACTTTAGTGAAGCGACGTCCGAACAAGCTATGGACATCGTCGAAAAGGCGGGACTAAGATATTTGTATCACGATGGATTGTTTGAAACGTGGGGCCATTTCAAAATAAACGAGGAAAGCTTCCCGGATGGCGTAGCTAGCTTAAAACGGATCTCAAACCGCGCCACGGAGCGGGGATTGATGATCGGGACCCACAACCTGTCCAATTTTGTCACGACCAACGACCCCTACGTAACGCCTACGCCCGATTCCCGGCTGGCGAAAGTAGGTAGTACCCGTTTGTTGGAGGAGTTGTCCTCGGACCAATCTTCCATTTCGATAGAAGACCCTGGATATTTTAATCAGGCGAATAAGAGCTATTTGATGGCCGCTCAAATCGAGGACGAAATCATCAAATACACGTCGGTTTCGGCCAATTCGCCCTGGCAATTGGTTGGAGTGGAACGGGGAGCTTTTGGAACAACGGCTTCAGCACATCCGGTTGGATCCAAGATTTCCAAGCTCGACGATCACGGATACATGGTTTTTCTGACGGAGACGTCTCTATCCGAGGAAATGGCTAAAACGTTAGCCACGCTATACAATGAGGCGGGGTTGCGTCAAATATCGTTTGATGGTCTGGAAGGGAATCGGTCGACAGGAATGGGTAATTACGGCGAATCGCTCTTTGCCCAGTCTTGGTACGACAATCTTAACGAGGACATTCGGTCCCACTACATTGCCGACGCTAGTCGTACCACGCACTTCTTTTGGCACATTTATACGAGGATGAACTGGGGCGAACCGTGGTATGCAGGTTTCCGCGAAAGTCAAACGGAATATCGTCTTAAAAATCAGGCGTATTTCCAGCGAAACCTGATGCCCGGCATGTTAGGTTGGTTCAAAATGACGCCTGAAACCAGTTTGGAGGACATCGAATGGATGCTTTCCCTCTCAGCCGGATATGATGCTGGATACGGATTTGTAACCTCATTTGACGCGGTGGAAAAAAATGGCCAAACCGATGCCATATTGGCCTTGCTGGGAGCATGGGAAAAATTGCGGATTGGCGATGTGTTTACGGAGGATCAAAAAGCGCTGCTTCGGTCGCGGGACCTGGAATACCACTTGGAAGTGGCTTCCGATGGCGCATGGACCCTGACGCCCAGTAAAGTGCATATTTTCAGGCGCTTTAACCGGGAACGTCAGCCGGGAGAACCGGCAGAATCTAATTTTACCTTCGAGTCCGAGGAGATTGAAGGCCCTATATCTTTCATCCTAACCGCCGACGGAGGCACGGCTTCCAACATTCGATTTACGCTCGACAATAATCAGGAAGTGGCCATTCCTATTGGCCTAGCAAAGGGAGAATCGTTGGTTTTTCGTGATGGTTCATCGGCAACACGTTTTGACCCGTCTTGGCACGCCCTGGAGAGCATACCAGTAGATTCAGCAGCACTGCTGGCGCAAGCCGGATCTCATTCCTTATCTCTTACCGCGGAGTTGGATGGCGATACGGAAACTTCTTTGCGCGTGGAGCTTCGCTTAAAAGGCCAAGATTTAGCGACGGGTGTGCGCCCTAGCAACTAGCGTTTCTTAGACTACTCGCTTGGTGACTACGAGCTTGGTTCAGGGTCGAAAAACCTTCGAAATGGTTTTAATTTGCCGTTTCGGACACGTGCCTACCAGGCTCCCGATTGGCTGTGCCTTCGATGCCACGAAGAGCATCCCCCAATTCGGCACGTTTGGCATCCGCCAAGTGCGTAAGTCGTTCCACCACATCGGGATGCTGACTTGATACGTCGATGGATTCTGATATGTCTGAGTCTAAATTGAAGAGTTCCAGTCCGACGATGGCGGAATAATCGTACTTCCCAGGAATGCCGTCTTTTCCGGGGGTTTGGCCCTTCATGGTCCGATAGGAATGAGGGAAATTGAGTTTCCACTGGCCACTTCTCATGGCGTGGAGTTCATTCTGATTGTAATAAAAGTAGTAGGCTTCCTGCGCGGATTCTGTGCTGGTGCCATTCATGAGCTTCCAAATGGAACGACCATCGATTGGAAGTTCGGGAAGCGGAGCGCCAATAAGTTCGGCCATCGTCGGAAACACGTCGATGGTCATAGCTGGGGCAGAAACTCGAAGTCCTGCTGGAATAACTTCTGGCCACCGCGCGATGAAGGGGACACGAATACCACCATCAAATGCGGTTCCTTTGCCTTCCCTTAGCGGTAGGGCAGACCCTGCATGATTTCCATAGCTCAACCAGGGGCCATTGTCCGACGCGAACATGACCAAGGTATTGTCCTCTACCCCCGCGTCTTTGAGCGCCTTTAAAACCTGGCCAACGGACCAGTCAATTTCTTGGATAACATCACCAAACAATCCGGCGCCGCTAGCTCCTGCTCGCTCCTCAGATACGGCAAGCGGTACATGAGGCATCGGATGAGCCAGGTAGAGGAAAAATGGCGTCCCAGCAGCGGCTTGCTCACCAATAAAATCGACAGCCCGGGCGGTAAAATCGCTGGTGAACCTAGATTGATCGGTGTTGTAACCGACGACCTCTGTTCCTTCAATGGTCGGTAAATCAACCCATGCTTTTGGGTTTTCCGGGTGAAAAGGCCACATATCGTTCGAATAGGGGATGCCGTAATATCGATCAAACCCGTGCTCCGTCGGCAGAAATTCAGGTAAGTGACCCAGATGCCATTTTCCAAAAATGGCCGTGGCGTACTCTTTTGATTTGAAAAGCTCCGCCATAGTCGTTTCAGCGGGATTTATACCGTGGGTGTTCCCAGGGCCTAGCGCTCCATGAATGCCAATTCGGTTGGCATACGAGCCTGTTAGCAGGGAAGACCGAGAGGCCGAGCATACCGGCTGACTTACATAAAAGTCGGTAAAGAGTACTCCCTCGCCAGCCAGCTTATCTAATTCAGGCGTTTTGTAAGCAGTTGCTCCATACGCTCCAATGTCTGCATAGCCCAGATCGTCGACAAAAATCATGACCACGTTCGGCGAGGAACTGCGCGTCTCATCTTCCGGCTTCGAAGCGCAGGAACTGAATAAAAGAGCCGAAATAGTTAAAATGAAGACTTTTTGCATGGCCGCGGTGGTCAGTTGACACGTGAAATATCAATGCCAATGTATTGATAAAAATGTTCTTGCAGCCCAAGTTCATTGCTATGATACATAGATCTTGGTGTAACTCTTTAATAATGGCATCCGTAGGTACTCCCTCGCGATTACGCGCCTTTTGGGTCAGCTATGGTCCATTAGGGTTTTTGCCCCGGCTTCATCTTACAGAATCAGCATCATGCGCACCAAAATATTAGGCTCCATTCTCGTTGTGTTAACCGTTCTAGGCGGTATTCAATTATTTCAGAATATGACCCACAAAGAGCAATTCGGGGATTCTGACGATTTTACAGTCAATATGGGAGAAGGAGAGCACAGCAGAATCATTTCCAAAGTTCGGGCCAAACTGGATCGCATAGAGTCTAGCCGCGAAAGGGATTCAGAAGTTATGATTGAAAAGACGTTTAATGTCAATCAGGGAGACGATCTCGTGATCAATATTGCTCACGCTGATGTAGATATCATTACTGGAAACGGTAGTGAAGCCTCCGTCGTTGTTACGTTGAACTCTTCGAACTCAGATCGGGCACGAGCCAGATTTGAAGATATGAAGTGGGAAGTGTACCAAGAGGGTGGAGCTGTGTACGTGAAAGCCGAGTCACCCCGCAGCAATTGGTCTTTTAATGGTAGCCTTAATATTAGTGTATTGATAACGGTGCCAGAAGCGTTCAACGTAGAACTTCAGACTTCTCACGGAGACGTAAATTTGGCTGATATCCAAGGGAAAGTGAGTCTGCTTACTTCCCATGGGGACGTGGATTTTGGTGGAATCAAAGGAGAAAGAATTTCGATCCAGTCGTCTCATGGCGATATTTCAGGCCAATCTTTGACATCATCCCAGGTCGATGTCGAAACGTCTCACGCAGACATTGAGATCGGCGAAGTGGACGCCAAAAGCTTCAGCGCCGCTACTTCGCATGCGAATATTTCGATTAAACGTATCGTAGGAGAAGCGGACATAACGACCTCACACGGCAGCATTCGCGTGTTTCTGGCTGGAAACGAGAGCGCAACGTTGTCGACTGAACATGGCGATATTGACATCTCGATGGATGCAAATGCTGGGGCCGATCTCGATTTCGAAGCTCCTGACATTCAAATGGATCGGAATTTCAAGGTCAACGGCGAAAACGGAGCAGAGCGGGTTGCCGGATCTATTAATGGCGGTGGTCGCAGGATTCAGGCTCGGACCACTCATGGCTCCATTGAAATGAACAACCAGTAAGGGACATTTAGGGCTGCGGAGTGCACCTGGGAGGATTATTAGAGCATCTTTTCGAAGTACCTCAAAGAGGTTCCTCGAAAGGATGCTCTTCCTCTTTCCGCGAATCCGCACTTTAAGTAGAATGCTCCCGCGCCATTTTCAGAATCGTAGGTGTCAAGTCGCAGGGCAAGGACGTCATTCTCGATGGCAGTCTGGGATGCGTATTCGATTAGTTGAGAGCCTATTCCCGAATGTTGACGGGCAGGGAGCACGGCCATATCGGTAATGTATATGGCCTTGGATACCGGTTTGAAATAGGCCAGATCGATGGCCCATGGTTTTTCAATCGATAATCGAAGCATGCCCACGATGGTATGGCCTTCTTTACAGACGAGTATTCTAGAATGAGCAATGCTTCGTTCGACATCAGAAAGATTGGATACGGGCGGCCAATGACCAGCCCCAAATCGTTGCTGAATATCTTCAAAAACAGCTTGTTTTAGAGATACTAATTCCTGGGCATCTGTTAAGAGTGCCTCAGTCATGACCCGTTTTGATTCTCCTTCTATGACCATACTTCTTTGACGATAGGTGTACCGGTCGGGCGTTAGTTGGGGCTGTATTCCATGTACACAAAAGCTCCTCGGTTACTGGCCTCATAGTTTTCGACAGGACGAAAGCCGAGCGAAAGGTAGAGTGCTTTGGCCAATTTATTTTCAGGATGGACGTTGAGAGAAATCTTGGACGCTTGGTTGGTTATGGCTTCATTCAATAGGTGAGTAACCAGTAGGCGACCAAACCCGTTTCCTCGAGCGCTGGGGTCAATGAGAATGCGTGCCAGGTGTAGCCTGCCTTCCGGCTTGGGGACTAATTGGCCGTATCCGACCACTTTACCGTTGTCTGTAACGGTCCAAGACTGCACGGAATCCCAAACAATCTTAGTTGAAAGGCTGTCAATGTGGATCGGAAATGGAACCACGCCCCCGGACCACAGATCGCACTCGTTTTGGTTTTGTAACCAAGATGAGACGGAAGGCAAATCGCTCAAAACAGAGGGACGCAGAAGGATGGAGGTCATAGGCACATTTAACTGTGTTGCTAGGGAAGTCTTTCCCAAGCGGTGTACAGGTATTCTTGTTGAATGGCGGTTGGTGTGTAATGAATTTCGATTTTGCTTTCCAAAAGGCGAAACGCCGGCGAAAAAATGCGCTCTAAGCCTGTTACTGAGTGCCTGTTGACAGCGAGACTGGAGCAGGTAGGTGGGGCGTTTTCGGAGAAAACGCCCAAAATGAACGTTCCACCAGTTGCTAACGTCTTTTTTAGCCGGTCTCGATAGCTATCAACTTCGGATCCAAACAAGAAATGAAAAGCGGCCCGATCATGCCAGATTTGGGTTGGCTTAAGGAAAAGGTTAGCATCGCGAATATCCGCGCACACGAAAGTCACATCGGACGCCTTGGCCCCCAACCGATTCGCGGAATCATCCAACGCTCGCTGAGACAGGTCCAAAACGGTAACCTTGGAATAAAAATGACCTAACAAATGGTCAACCAAGGAGGATGAACCACCCCCAATATCTACGATGGGACTATTTTTTGATTCAGCGTATTTAAGGATCCAATTCAGCGAGGTTTGCAAGACGGGAGCATGCCAACCCAATTGATCGCGCCGATATTTTCCGTAAATCGTGTCCCAATGGTGGGCGTCTGAAGAGCGTTCCATTGTTTAGGCGGTAAAGGGTGATACTCGTTTCAGGAGGTCACGCAATTTGGGTTTACACGAGGCAAAAAATTGGCCATCTACTCGCAGGCATAGGAACCCCATCAACGGGCTTTTTTCAACATCATCCAATTCCAGAAAAGGTTGAAGTACCATCTAAAAGTAGCTAGTTGTTTACAGTTGATAGCCCGCTGTCTTTAAAGCATCCTCTGCGCGACCTATATCGTCCTGCTGGACCAATATATAGTCAGTATCAAAGGTTGAGATCGCAAAAATACTCACCGCAGCCTCGGCCAATGCCGCGGAAAGCCGGGCTATGATGCCGGTCAAATTAAAATTGAGAGGCCCTTCCACCATAAAGCACGCCCAATTTTCTTCTGTTTTGGCGTGCAGAACGGGAATGGTAGAGCTACAGACAATGGACAACTCTTCTCTGGTACGGCCAACGAAAAAAATGGGTGACCCCAAAACGGTGGTTGGAATCGGTCGGCTCGGATCGAGTCTGTGAATCGAAAAAGTTTCTTTTAGCAGCCGTAATCGTAATTCACTCATGCCCATTATTGAATTTGGCGACCTTTCCACTCGATTTGGCCGCGACTTCGTGTGATAATTGAGTCAACCCCGATCAAGATAGTCAGAAAATAAGAGATCGGTGCCAGCAGCGTTACGGTAAACGGTTGGCGGGTGGTCAGGTCGGTAATCCATTTTATCCCGTAAAGGGATGCCAAAAACCAGATATTGAAGAATGGGGCTATTAAAAACACGACAAAGTAGGTGCATAAAGCGACTGAGGAAGTCCAAGTTGACCCTCCAAGCGCGGCAGCAGCGTTTTTGCGAAACCCCCTCCATGCTTCTACGAAACTCGTATACATGTAAACGGCGAGTTCGGGACGGACATCGTCAAGTAAAGGAATCAGTCCTTGTGTGTGTAGATATCGGCCAATCATGACGTCTTCCAAAACTTGGTTTTTAACGAAGACGTGAGGCTCTAGCCGACGATAATCCACTGTATCAATCATCCAGCACTGACCGTTTACAGCGGACAATCGGTGTGAAGGCATGTGCTTTCCTAACCACCACGGTATCCAAGCCAATATTAAATTTCCAACCATCGTAACGATCAGTTGGCCGCGGCCCTTAAGTAAGGTCATGCCCGTGATCATGGTCCCCTTTGGTCGGGCTTCAAACCGGCGACACATGGCTTGCAAAGAGCCAGCATCGTGAAACTCCGTGTCTGCGTCAATGAACAACAGTACGCTTCCCGTAGCGGCGAGGGACAGTTGATAGCATCCGTGGACCTTCCCAACCCATCCATCAGGCAACGTTGACCCACGTAGCCCCTTGATTTGGTCGTTTTCGAATCGGGAAATAATGGACCACGTGCCATCCTCGGAAAGGTCGTCATATACCAAGAGTTCGGCATTCGGGTGGTCCTGCCGAATGAAGGAGGCTAGAAGTCGAGGTAAATTAGGCTCTTCGTTTCTAGCTGGAACCAGCACAGAGACCTTGGGCAGAGTGCCTTCAAAGGAGCGGGAACGCTGGCGTTTGAAATGCACGAGATTCGCCACCGCGTTGACGAACAACGTTCCGTGCACTACGGCAATTATCCAAAGAAAGAGGCTCATATAATTGTCTGGTAACCCCGCCTAACGACGACGCTATCGCAAAAAGTGCGGATCTTCTGCCCCGTTGCGGAGATGGAAGGCAAGAGAATTAAAGGTAGGAGACGCGTTTTCATTCGACGAATCGTATGTTATTCGGTGTTCAATAAACAACGTTTTTATGAAATACTTAGCATTCATAGTCGTCTTTTTGATGTCCTTTTCGATGGGAGGCTCAGGATCTGTTGGAGAGCGGGGGTACGTTGCGTCGAAGGGGCACGTCGTAGGGGCAGGGCTCGTTGAGGCAGACAAAGTCGTTTATCTAGTGCGTCACGGGGAAACCTGTCTCGATCAAGGTTCGAATCCCCATTTATCGTCCTATGGAAGGGATCGAGCCAGTGAACTGGCTCGAGTGCTTATGGATGAGGAAATACAGGAGATCTATTCAACTCCGTTTTATCGGACCATCGAAACGGCCACTCCTATTTCAGAATCAACGGGAAAGCCCATCACCCAAATTGCGGTTCAAGCAGGATTTGTTGCTGAACTAGCATCAACAATCAGGGAATCCACTGCCGAGCGCATTTTGATTTCGGGCCACAGCAATACGACACCCGCACTGATCAATTTGCTTATTGGAACGACGCTGCCTGATCTGACCGAGTTTGATTTTGATCGACTGTATGTCGTACATCTACGCGAAGACGGGACCGGTATGCTCTCCACTTTACGATATGGGGCAGAATCAGGAAAACCGTCGACCTGCACGGAGTAGGAAAGACCTGCACGGGTAGAAAAATCCGGTCTTCAGGTAGATATCCCGAAGCGCAGAAGGTTCGATTTTAACCGTTTCTACCTGCTCGTCCCAAAGGCCAATCAGTTTATGACTGACCTCTACCACCAATAAATCATCTTCAATCCAGACCATCCCTTCCACTTCTCGTAACTCCATCAAGCCGATACTGGGAAGTGTAAATTTTATCCTGTTCATGCTGCCGGCGGGCGACCCAATTGCCTGAGCATCGTAAGGTGGGACTTGATGGACTTGAGCAGGGTCGGATGGTAGTTGTAGGGCACGTTGTGCCGAGCCGCAATTTCACGCACAATAGGGCTCAGATTCGGATAGTGAATACTAGACGTTTGCGGAAAAAGATGGTGTTCAATTTGGTAATTAAGACCGCCAACATACCATGTGAGCAGGTGGTTATTCCGGGCGAAATTGGCTGTCGTGCGCATTTCGTGGATGAGCCAAGAGCTTTCCATATCGCCATTTTCGTCAGGGGCGAGATATTCAGGTCCTTCAACAACGTGTGCGAGCTGAAAGATGACCCCCAAAATGAGGCCCGCCGTCATGTGCATGGTGAAAAAACCGATCAAAAACTGACCAAAGGTAATGTCCAACAGCCACAAGGGGAGAATCACTTGATAGGTAATGGCTACTACTTTGGTTACTACCAGTTTAAAAATCTCTATTGGCGGGTGCTTTTTGTCTTTGTAAGGACCGATATCCTTTTTCAAAAACTGCTGAAAGTCCTTCGCAAATAGCCAGTTGATGGTAGCAAGGCTGTAGGCAGGGAATGCAAAAAAGTGCTGAAACCGATGAAATGGGTACCTTGGAGCTTCCGGGGAAAGACGAACAAGGGGAGAGACGGTAAGGTCTTCATCAACCCCAGTAATGTTGGTATAGGTATGGTGAATCACGTTATGGGTGATTTTCCACATGTAGCTGTTAGCACCAATCAGGTCGAAAAAATACCCAAGCGTGGCGTTTACCCATGATTTTGATGAATAGGCCCCGTGCAAGGCGTCGTGCGATACACTAAATCCCATGCCAGCTGCACCAACCCCCATAACCAAAGCCAGAAACCACATCTGCATAAGGCTAAGCCCACCCCACATAATGAGGGCATACGGGCCAAAAAACATGAGCATAATGGCCGCCGTTTTAAGACGCATGGCTCCATTAGCGTGTTTTGAGAGGTTGTTGTCAACAAAATATTGGTTGACTTCGGCTTTGACTTCCTTGACAAAAGCAGCTCCGTCGCGGGAAGAAAATTTTATCTTTGTTTCGGTCATTTGGATTGATTGGGATGGTACGCCACACCAAAATAGGACGAAAAACTAACAATTTATGACAGGTACGTTCAATTTCCCTTTTTGAACTGCTTAATCTGCCCCGCTACCGGCCGAAGCAAGTCATTTGGAATCGGAACGGTCAAATTGTACTGGGTAACTTTCCAAACCCCATCTACCTTGATTAATGCTCCGGTCCCGCGACATTCGCCGAACCCTTCATTATCGAGCTTCTCGTCAAACCAGGCTGAATTTTGGTCAGGAGAGAGATAAACGTGCCTTTCAGTGGGAATGTATGTCCAACCCGTCCCTCGGTCGAACGATGGCTTTGCATAGCCTTTGAATTCATCGATAGACCACCGCTCGGTAGCATCCGTACCTAAAAAAATGGCGTCGGCGGTATACAATACAAAATAGCCGTCGAAATTGGCTTCAGAAGCTAGCTTGTGGATATTGTCCAGCACCGTATTAACGGCGGCCTCATTGGATTGAGCTGGCGCCTCAAGCACGATCAAAGCCAAGAATAAGCCGATTAGAAGTTGTTTCATGGGATCAGTACATGCAATTAGTTTGAGGCGTCGGGGTTATCTATGGAGCCGGAATCCAATGAAACGGTGTTGTCGGTTGGGAATGGACACAATCCGTCACGACTCAGTTCAGAGAACGCAGCCAATCGCTTTTCAGTCGCTCTAGACAAGGTAGTCGCTTCAATCAGAGGAGCCATAGAGCCCCCTTCATATTCAAGTCGAGCGTTTTTGCCAGCCGTATCTCGGTTTTTCAGCCACTCATAGTGTGACTCAAATAGCTTTGTTTTGTCTTCAACAGAGCAATACTGGGCGTAATCCATCATTTCTATATACAAGGAGGCATCTAAAACTTCGAACTCCAAGAAAGCTGAAGATGTCATGTCTCTTTGCGTGACAGCATTTTCTTGCATGATCCCTATTTCTTCCAAAACCCGATCTAGCTTGGGTACCCAGGTCAACACGGCATCGGAAGGAGGGAGAGAAGGTTCAGGAGCTTCCGATTGAGCTGTACAGCCAGCCATCCAAAAAAAGCACATCAAAAGAAGGAAAATTTTCATAACGTCGTTTGCACATTTTATCGGCCATTATTCGAAGAAAAAGCCACTACTAGTCGGAATTGAATTTAGATCTACTTCTAAAAACGACTTTATAAATTCAACTTGGCCAAGTCGGATTCTGCCGCAATATATCCAAAAGAAGCCCAAGATGAGCAGTTAGAGAGGGGCGGGCCTTTTAGGCCCGCCCCTCTCTTTTTTATGCTAGGATGGATACTGTTTCGAAGGGAAGGACAAAATGGAGAGCTAGAAATTGAAAAAGGGCGAAAGGGGCGGCCTTGAAAAAACCATACTTTTGTGACATATTGGATTGGAATTCGACGGCTTATTGACCGATACTTGCACTATGGAAGAACATCTATCACCATTGACCCTTTCCGAAGCTCGGCATCTGCTTAGACGGACATGCTTTGGCGCCAAGCCCGGAGAGGCCGAAACCTTTGTTGGTCGGACTGCCAGAGAGGTCGTAGACGAGCTTTTGACGGGAGCGAATAATTTCCCGCTTCCTAATGCGCCCACTTGGGCCAACGATCTACCTCCATCTAGAACGGCCTCCGCAGAGACGAAAGCCGCATTCGTGGTGAGTAACACGGAATGGCGAATTGAATTGACAGAAGCTTGGATTGGTCAAATGGCCAAAAATAGGCTCAGAGAACGCCTGACGTTGTTTTGGCACGACCACTTCGTTACGAGCTACCAAGATTACGTGTACTCCGCGCGGGGCTATCGATATCTTAATACATTGCGCACCAACGCATTCGGCAATTTTAAGAGTTTTGTACACGCCATTGGAATAGACGCCGCTATGCTCATCTATCTTGATGGCAACATTAATAATGGAAATGCTCCGAACGAGAATTATGCCCGCGAGCTCATGGAATTGTTCACTATGGGCCCGCTCGATAAAAACGGAGCGGCGAACTATACCGAATCGGATATCCAGGAGATGGCGAAAGCGCTTTCGGGTTGGGGTTTACAAACTCCCGCGTCTTGGGATGTTCGCTTCTCATTTATTGCCTTTGATGACGGCCCTAAGACGTTTCTTGGAAGAACAGGAGAGTTTGGTTACGACGACGTAGTTACCATTTTATTTGAAGAGCGTGCGGAGCAAATCGCCCATTTTATGGCGAAAAAATTGGTTGAAGAGTTTGTGTATCGAATCGCAGATCCATCTTTGGTCGATAGCCTAGCTCTTGTTCTTCTCAACTCTAATTTTGACCTACTTTCCGCCTACAAAGCCCTTTTTACGGACCAAGCGTTTTTTGCCAGCACAGTGGTAGGGGGAAGAGAAAAATCGCCCATCGATCTGTGTGTCGGGCATTTGGTAGAAATGGACATCGTCCCCAATACTCCTCAAGCTAACTATGTTCGAAAGGCCATCATCACGATAGATCAAACCCTTTTGTCACCTCCTAACGTGGCGGGTTGGCCCGGACACCGCGAATGGATCACGACCAGTACGCTAGCTTCGAGATGGTCCATATCCGATCAAATTGTGCGGCGATATGTTGAACCTGAGCAAATATTGCATTTTGCTCAGGCCATGACCCCGACAGGCTCTCCACACGCTGCCCTGGAGCTGGCCATTGGATTGGCCCATCATATGTTGGCTATTCCGATTGAATGGGTAGAAGTGGCCGATATTGAAGAACCATTTGAAGGCGACTTAATCGTAAATCCGTTTCCAGAGTGGTTTTTAAACGGTCCGGCCTATCAGCGAAATTTGGTCAAGATGTTTTTAAATGGTCTCCCATGGTATGAATGGGATCTCGGTATAGGCGGCGCTGCAGATAGAGTCGTGCATTACGTGATCCGCCTCTCGCAATTTCCAGAATACCAATTGATGTAGGAATCATTATGTGCGATCACGAACATAGCCCACATCAATCGAACCCCAATAGCGACGAAGTGCTCGTAGCGCATCGAGAGGGCGAGTGCATAGAGCATGGCGAAAAACATGCCCAGGCCCATGTTTCATGGTCACGCCGTCAATTTCTTGAGGGTCTAGGCCTTGCCGCCACGGGCAGTGCTTTTGGATTTGGAACGTCCACCGTACGCGCCTTTTCCACATCTCCATTGCTGCAATCGTTGTCCCGTTCCGGAACGGACCGGATTTTGGTTTTGGTACAGCTTTCTGGGGGGAATGATGGATTAAATACAGTCGTTCCTTACTCAGATCCCGAGTATTACCGCATTCGGCCGGCTATTTCTATTTCCCCCAATTCCGTTTTAAAGCTTTCGAATGATCTTGGACTCCATCCTAGCTTGACTTCTTTTGATCGGTTGTACAAAGACGGCGTGATGCAAGTACTCAATGGAGTCGGGTACGAAGACCCGACACTGTCGCATTTTTCTTCCACCGATGTCTGGTTGACGGGGGATGCGTCCGACCATATTGGGAGCACGGGATGGCTGGGGCGTTATCTGACGCAAGAATACCCTGATTTTGTTACCCAAGCTCCAACCTATCCGTTGGCTCTACAACTCGGAAACGGTGCGCCGCTCCTGTTTCAAGGATCGACTTCCAGAATGGGAATCGCATTTCCTAATCTCAGCCTTTTGGCGCAATTTGCTCAAGATGGAGTTCTTTTTGATGAAGGATTTGCTCCGTCCAACGCCTTCGGAAGTGAGCTTTCCTTTATGCGGTCTGTGGCCAACGATTCGTTTCAGTTTGCGGATTCCATTCAAGCAGCGTCCAACAAAGGTTCCAATTTAGTAGCGTACCCGTCCAGGACGGGTCTTTCGGGTAATTTGGCGATTACAGCCAAGCTGATACGGGGACGACTAGGGGCGAATATTTATCATCTGAATTTGGGTGGATTCGATACGCACTCCAATCAATTGACCCGTCATCAAAGTCTAATGCAAGAATTGTCCGGCGCGATCGGGGCGTTTATGGACGACCTAAAAGCTGACGGATGGGATAAAGAAGTTCTGGTCATGACTTTTTCTGAATTTGGGCGCCGGATCTATCAAAACGGGTCGGGCGGAACGGATCATGGCACTAGCGCGCCCCTTTTTATGTTTGGCGGGGGAGTAGCCGGAGGATTGATCGGGGCGCAGCCCAGTCTTACCCAGCTCGCACCTGGGGGAAATATGAACTACAGTATCGATTTTAGAGGTCTGTACGCTTCCATTTTGAAGGATTGGTTTGGTCTTGAGCAGACAGAAGTAGAATCGCTTATTTCTGGCTCTTTTAGCCCCATTTCTATTCTTGATTCGTCGTTTGTGACGAACACCGAACCGTGGACTGAGCCTGAAGCCGTCCGTCTATTGACTACGTATCCCAATCCTTTCCAAGACCGAACCATGATCGACTTTGAGATAGATCGGTCACAGGCTGTCCAAATAGCCCTTTTTGACGTGGTAGGGAAGAATGTCGCGACTGTTTTAAATCGGCAACTTCAGGCTGGGAGACATCAAATCCCCTTTGAAGCTGGCTCCCTACCCAGTGGGACGTATTTTTTGAGAGTCACAACGAGCCAAGGCGTTCAGACTAAATCCCTGAGTATGGTTCGCTAGAAGCGTTCCAGATCAAAACATGACTTTTCGCATCTCTCCCAGGGAAAATCTGTTCGCCCAACGACGTAAATCCTGATTTTTTTAAGAGTTGAATGGATGCCCCATTGGTTGTGGTCGTAAAGGCGGACAATGTTGAATAGCCCAAAACTGTTGTTGCCCAATGCATTACGGCTTTTGCTGCCTCCGTCCCATATCCTTTGTTCCAATACGCAGAAGCATATGCGAACCCTACATCGGGGTGCTGGAGAAAGTCCCGCTTGAGAAGCCCGCACATTCCAATGGGAGTCCCCTGGTTTGTATGGGGACTTAAGGTGCTTCCAATGGGCTCCGAGGAGCGTCCTGCGAGCGTCCCCGCGTCTTTCAAAACCACCAAATACATCCCAAAACCCAGTTTTTCGTAGCTGTCTAGACCTGCGTTTTGAATGTAAGCGCGGGCATCGTCTAGGGTACGGACGCCTTTATCTCCAATGTTTATATGAAAGGCTGGCTCATTCACCAATTGGAGTATAAAAGCGGCGTCTGTTAGAGCGAAATCTCGAATAATGAGGCGCGGGGTTTCAAGTTGCATAGCGGGTGGGAAGAGTTACTCGTTTGTAGATAAAAGGAAAATAGGAAGATGAATCGAGGAATTGGACAAACTGTTTGATACCCAATCAAGTTGGTCACACTTGCATTTTGATCCTTTCTTGTCGAATCTTGAGGCATCATCGATTCAGTGGCTGTGTTACCGGATAATTATATCAACGGTTCATTGTCGCATACCCCTATTCTTGGTCCTTCGAACATGACTCGACTATTTCGGCCTCAATTGGTTGCATTCGCCCTCATTCTCATCCTGACTCCGGTCGTTCTGTTTGCGCAGAAAAAAGATTTAACGCTGGAGGATTATGCTCAATGGGAGCGAATCGGTTCCAATACGCTTTCCCCTGATGGAAAATGGTTTGCCTATCAAATTGTTTTGGAAGAAGGCGACGGATGGCTTGTGGCGCGCTCGGTGAAAGGAGATTCGGAGCACAAGTTTATGTTTGGCAGCAATCCAAGGTTTTCAAACGACAACCATTGGTTGGCCTTCACGATTGGATTGTCCGAGGATGAGACCAAGAAAAAGGAAAAGTCGAAAGAAACAGTAAAATTGTCTCTAGGATTGCTGAATCTGCAGACTGCACACGTCGACACTATAAAAGCCGTGCAATCTGCTGTTTTTTCGGATGATGGACGGTATTTAGCTATTCGAAAGTACAAGGCGGAAGGAGTAAAGACGGAAGGCTCAGATCTTGTGGTTCGAAACCTAAAAACTGGGACGATGCAAAACGTTGGAAACGTTTCGGAATACGCGTTTAGCCCGGAAGGATCTCTGCTTGCGGTGGCCATTGATGCATCAGAAAAACTCGGAAACGGCGTCCAACTAATGGATTTGAACGCTTCCACAACGAAGATATTGGACAGTGATGTTCGCACGTATTCCGGATTGGAATGGAGAGATCATTCGTTCGACCTGGCTTTTTTGAAAGAAGGTTCGAGGAAAGGGAAGGATTATCCGGATCATTTGGTGTATGCATTTAGCAAATTGGATGGCGCGTCGACCTCAAAAATATTTGATGGGGCCACTTTTTCCGGGTTTCCAATCGATTTTCGCATAGCGTCCGAAGGCTCCGTTGCGTGGTCAGAGGACGGCACCCAACTGTTTTTTGGTCTAAAATCTCGGATCCAGGATGAAACGGACGCAAAAGAAAAGAAGGCCGAATCAGATTCCACAAAAGCAGAGAGCAAAACAAACGCGGATCGCGACAAAGATTTGGATCCTGCTGGGGTTGATATTTGGCACTGGAAAGACCCAATCGTTCAACCAAGTCAAGGAGTTAGGGCCTCTTCGGACCGGAATTATACCTATCAGTCGTCGTGGACCCTTGCAAAAAACAGCTTTGCAAAGTTAGCTGACGACAATATTCGAAGCGTTACCCTTACCGGAGATCAGAAACACGCTGTGGGTTACGATACCACGCCCTATGAACCCGCATTTAGAGAGACCTGGCAGGATGTGTACGTAATAGATACCCAGACCGGAGAACGGAAGCGAATTCTGGAGCGCATTGAATTTGTTAGCACGTCGCCAGATGGATATTTCGTGTTGTATTTCCGGGGGAATGATTGGTGGTCCTACTCTGTGGCAAGTGGGGAGCATCGAAATTTAACCGAGGACATCGATACCCAGTTCAACGATTTTACTTCTATCTATGGACGGGAAGAAGATCGCGCTTTTGGAAGTGCTCAGTGGACGGACAAAGATGGATCCGTCATTCTGTATGATCAATTTGATGCCTATCTGGTGAAGGCAGACGGGAGTGGCACGAAGCGCCTAACGAACGGTGCGAAAGACCAAATTCAATTCCGCCAAGTCAGGTTGGATTTTGAAAAGGAGACCATTGGTCCCAATGACGCTATTTTCTTCAGCGCCTATGGAGAGGTAACCAAAGACTCGGGATATTACATCCTGCGCAAAAACCCACGGCGCAGTGAAGACCTGGCTACTTTGGAAAAACTGGTGTACGAGCCAAGGATGATTTCTAGTCTTCGAAAGGCTGATGATGCGCCTGTATTTACGTTTATGACCCAGAAAGCGGATGAGTCTCCCAATATCTTTGCGGTTGACGAATCGTTTAGCAATCCTGTTCAGCTAACCGACACGAACAAGCAGCAAACGGACTACTATTGGGGTAGGTCTGAATTGGTCGACTTTGCCAACGCCAATGGCGTTGCCCTTCAGGGGCGTTTGTTGTATCCGGCCAATTACGAAGCGGGCAAAAAGTATCCAATGATTGTATACATCTACGAATTACGGTCTCAGAGTTTGCACTCGTACACCACGCCTAGCCGATCGAGCGCCTACAACCAGCGCCGATTTTCATCGGAAGGGTATTTCGTTTACGAACCAGATATCGTGTATCGGTTGAGCGATCCTGGGATGTCGGCGGTAGAAGCGTTGGTGCCCGCGGTCCAAAAGGTGATCGATTCGGGGATGGTAGACGCCGACCGCGTGGGGTTAACAGGGCATTCGTGGGGAGCCTATCAGACGGCTTTCGTGGTTACACAGACCGATATTTTTTCGGCAGCTGTCGCTGGAGCTCCGCTGACCAACATGATCAGCATGTATAATTCCATTTATTGGAATTCAGGAGGCACCGACGCATCCATTTTTGAAGTTAGTCAGGGACGATTTCCCAAACCGTATTGGGAGGATATGGAGAAGTTCATTCAAAACTCCCCGGTGTTTAACGCCTCAAAAATCAATACTCCGTTGCTGGTCGCATTTGGTGATGAGGACGGCGCCGTCGATTTCAATCAGGGTGTTGAAATGTATAACACCATGCGGCGCTTAGAGAAAGAGTTCATACTTCTGGTGTATGACGGCGAAAATCATGGGCTTAGGCTTAGGCAAAACCAGCTCGACTATGCCAATCGCACACACGATTGGTTTAATCATTTCCTTCGGGACAGCGAGCCAGCCAAATGGATTTCGGACGGTATTCCATTTTTAGAAACGGATCTGGAGAAAAAGAAGGCCAAGGAAGCCAGGGAAAAAGCAGCAAAGGATAGCTAGCCCTCCATCAACAGTTGATTATTGAGCTCTTTTTATCCATCAAGTATTGATGGTGCTACAGGTGGCCATGCGCTAATTTTGATCTAATCGGCATCTTTCGCTTTGAATGGATGCTTTGATTTGATTTCGATGAACCATTGCTGACTACCATGAAAAACTTCGCTGTCCTGCTTTTTGGAGCCCTTTTACTTTCTGCGTGCGGCCCTAAAGAGCCGAATATCGCCGATGTTACGCGCGTCATTTCGACCTTGGCTTCCGATGATATGCGAGGTAGACAGGCTTTTGCTCCCGAAGCGATGGACGCTGCCAACTTTATCGGTTCCGAATTTGAAGCGATCGGATTGTCCAAACTAAATGGCGATACAGACTTCATCCAAGATTTTCCGCTGTATACGGTCTCTACGGCATCCATTTCAGCATCGATTAACGGCGAAGAAATCGCTTCTGATTTGGTTGCTGCCAGCGTTTCTTCGGATTCATTGAACTGGATGGAAGGAGGGGAGGTAGTCCCGACATATGTAGGAGCCGGAGACAATTTGATGGCTACCTGGAGGTCTAATAGAAGCGTGCCCAACACATTACTGGTTGTTCATCCAGATCAAAAAGAAGCCTTCGACCAAATCGCAGGGTTTTTACGCCGTCCTTCGCGTTCCATGACGGTAGGCGGTGGTTCTAACATGGTTATGGTGTTATCTGCGGTCAAAACGGTAAAAACCTTCTCGGTCGCAGCCAAAGCATCTACGACAGAGGCCATGATTGCCAATGTGGCTGGGATGATCGAGGGTAAAAGGACCGACGAAATCGTTGTTTTTTCAGGTCATTATGACCACCTAGGCGTTCGTGGTGGGGCCGAACCTGACTCCATTTTCAATGGCGCCAACGACGATGCTTCTGGCACGACGGCCGTAATAGAATTGGCTCGGTACTTCAAGTCCATGGGCCAACCAGAACGAACCATTTATTTCGTTGCATTCACGGCGGAAGAATCGGGTGGTTATGGATCGAGACATTTCTCTGAATTGGTTAATCCTGACCAAATCGTAGCCATGTTCAATATTGAAATGATCGGAAAGCCAGCAGTTGAAGGACCCAATACAGCTTGGATTACTGGTTTTGACCGTTCTGATTTTGGAACCATTCTTCAAGAAGCTGTCGAAGGAACCGTATTTAACTTTTATGCAGATCCGTATCCAGACCAAAACTTATTCTACCGCTCGGATAATGCAACCCTTGCGAGACTGGGCGTTCCCGCACATTCCATCAGCACGACTCCTATCGACGTGGACACCGACTATCATCAGGCAAGTGATGAAGTCTCGACGCTAGATTTGGAGCACATGACCAATGCCATCAAAGCCATTGCCGCTGGCGCCGCGACCATTATTTCGGGTGAAAAAACGCCTACCCGAATCGACCCAAGCACGGTGAACTAAGACGGCACTTCGCTAGGTTTCAGTTGACCGGCCACTGCGTTATTCCGCGACCGTTGGGTGGCCACTATTTCGTCATCCGATAACACGGTATGACCGTTCCGTCAGGCAACTCAATGTCTACCTTTTCTTGCCAAGAATAGCCTTGTTTACGGTAGAAATCGACGCCGCTTAGGGTCGCAACCAATTCCATTTCAGTAAAGCCGGCATTTCTCGCGGCGTACTCGCAGGTGGTGATAATCATCTGCCCGATTTTCATCCGAGCCCAAGCCGGATGGACATACATCGCACGGATAATGGCGGGGTCTTTTGCCGGATCTCGTAATGCGGCGTTTCTGACGCTTGTGGCCTGATCGCCACCGAACGGCGTCCGTCTGTTACTCCATCCGCCGGAGCCGACCACCTTGCCCTTGACCGTCGCGACAACGTAGGTGCCGTCCGCTATCATGGTTGAATCGACGCCAAACAGGTGTTTTAGTGAGCTTTCGACCTGCTGCGAATCGTAGTATCGACCGCCTAAGCCCCGAATGGAGGCATCAATAAGGTTATGGATATCCGGCGCGTCCTCTACGAGGGCGCGCCGGATATGGATTTCTGCCACGGTTTTATTGTCAGGATTCAACTCAGAGCGCCTTTTTCCATTCTACTACGTGCGTACGGATTCTTACATCGGTGGATAGACGTAGGAAGCGCCCAGTCCGAGCGGAATCCCGATCGCCCAGTAAAGCAGCAAAAACAGCGACCAGACCACAATGAACGTGACGCTATAGGGTAGCATAAAAGACGTAAGCGTACCAATCCCTGTTTTGCGGACATATCGCTGGCAATACACGACCACAAGGGGGAAATAAGGCATCAACGGAGTGATAATATTGGAGGAGGAGTCTCCAACGCGGTAGGCGGCTTGCGTCAACTCCGGCGAAATCCCCACTTGCATGAGCATCGGAACGAAGATAGGAGCCAGTAAAGCCCATTTCGCCGAAGCAGAACCCACAAATAGGTTCACAAACGCTGTCAGAAAGATGATTCCTACAATGGTGACGCCTCCCGGAAATGCGAGCGCCTTGAGCAAAGAAGCTCCTTTAAGCGCCAGTAACGCCCCAATGTTTGACTGCCCGAATGCGTACACAAACAAAGAACAGAAAAAGGCCATCACGATGTAGTAGGACATGCCGCTCATCGATTTGGTCATGGCATCAACCATATCCTTCGATGTAGTATACTTACCGACCACAAAGCCGTAAACCACTCCGGGAATCAAAAACAGGAGGAAAATTAACGGCACAATCGAGTGCATGATGGGGGCCGAGAACGAGTTTAAGGAGCCGTTCTCATCCCTAAAAGGCGAATTAACGGGAAGCATGGTCATCGCCAAAATCACGAGTCCCGCCACCATAACTAGGGTCGCCCACCAGAACGCTTTACGCTCTTTGATAGATACCTTATCCATATCTGGCCCTTTCTCCGAATCTGCATCTATGGGCGAGGTGCGGTTTAAGCGAGGCTCGACAATTTTGTCCGTAATGAACCAACCGAGCGCAATGATGAGGATACTAGAGATCGATGTGAAAAAGTAATTGCCGAGCGGATTAACCTGTACCGCCGCATCAAGGATTTGAGCGGCTGGTTGGGTGAAGCCTTGCAACAGAGGATCCAAAGCACCGGGGAGAGGATTGGCGCTAAATCCGCCGGATACCCCGGCAAAGGCTGCCGCAATCCCCGCAACGGGATGTCTCCCAACGGCATAGAAAATGATGCCCCCCAGAGGAATTACCAGGACGTACCCGGCGTCAATCGCGCTGTGGCTTAAAAGACCCACCAAAACGACCATCGGAGTCATCAGGGCTTTGGGCGTCCAACCAAGCATAATCTTGATGCTCGTATTGAAATATCCGGCTTCGTCAGCAACCCCAACCCCCAGCATGGCCACGAGAACCACCCCAAGCGGGGCAAAGCTGGTAAAGATGGTCACCATTTGGGACAAAAAAGTGGTGAGGGCCGTCCCACTAAGCAGGTTGACTATTTGAATCGGACTGCCCGAGCGTGGATCGATATCGGAAAAGCTCATTCCAGACATAATGAGCGAAAGCACCCATACCACGACCATTGAAATCAAGAATAACATGGAGGGATCGGGCAGCTTATTTCCCACTGACTCGATTCCATTCAACCATCGATTGACCCAACTGCGATCTTGACCAGCCTCTTTTTGAACATTTTCCATTTGATGACTCCCGACGAATTTTGTGATGATCCGGTGAAGGTAAGATTGCAAAGGCAAAAAGAAACCAACAATTCAACTTTTCGTCTTCTGTGATGTACTTTCCGTATCCGATTGCAACTCAAGAGTAATTGCCATGGCTCAACCACATTCCCGCCGTAGTTTTCTAACGTTAGCTTTGGCAGGATTCGGGCTTTCTGTAGTTCCGAACAAGGTTTTTGCTAGATCGGTTCATCCAGAACCCCGCGAGGG
>CALEEY010000043.1 GCA_937877085.1 uncultured Bacteroidota bacterium | reverse complement strand
GTGCATTACTTATATGCTGAAGCCTTTCCGTGTAGAGACTTGAAGGTTAGAAAATGCGAGTTTACTTTAGATTATTCTCAAAAAGTTTGAAGATACGCTTGTACTCATCTGCCCAACTGGTGGCTTCACGAAAACCATGGTCTTCAGCTGGATAGAGGGCCAATTCCCAATTTTCTTTGCGAAGTTCGATCAGTTTCTGCGCCAAACGCACACTGTCTTGAAAATGGACATTGGTATCGATAACCCCATGGCAAATCAGCAGAGCACCACTGAGCCCCTGAGCATGATAAATAGGCGAGCTGCGTCGGTAGGCCTCACTTTCTTTCTGGGGCTCCCCTAGAATATTGGAGGTGTAGCCATGATTGTAATGTGCCCAATCTGTGACTGGGCGCAAAGCAGCGCCAGCTGCAAAGACGCCAGGCTGTGTAAACATAGCCATCAATGTGATGAAACCTCCGTAGCTTCCGCCATAGATTCCAATACGTTTAGGATTTACTTCGAATTCTGAAGTAATCCAGCGAGCCGCATCAACCGCGTCATCCAGATCTTTGCCTCCCATGAAGGTGGAAATGGCCGTTCGCCAGTCGCGCCCATACCCGGAAGACCCTCGGTAGTCGATATCGAGAACCAAATAACCGCGCTCCATCAAAAAATGATGAAACATGTACTCTCTAGGATAGGTGGACCAACCTTTGTGTGCATTTTGTAGATAGCCAGCTCCATGGATGAAGAGCACGGCTGGTCCACCTGCCTTCCACTGAGCGGGTTTATAGAGTCGGACCGGGACTCGAGCCCCATCCCGGGCCGGAAAGGTAAGTACGGGTGGGACGACCCATGAGCGATTCTCAAAATCATTCGACATAGACTTTGTAATCTGAATGGGAGGTTTGTTGGTTTCTAAATTCTCTATAAAAATTTCAGGGGGACGATTGGCCGACGAAAAAAGATCAGCCATCATTTTTCCATCGGGAGAAATGTAGGGTTCATGAAAACCTGTGCTTTTTGTTAATGGAAGCCGAGGCCCGCCATTAACGGATAAGAGGTAAGCGTGTTTTTCTCCATGGTGTTTTTCATTAGTGACTAATAAAAAATCCTTTTTATTAGGCATGAGGGTGGCAGATTGGACTTCCCATGGACCGCTCGTGAGCGCCACTGGCTTCCCTCCTCGATAAGACATACGGTAGAGATGAGCCCAACCGCTTGACTCCGTTTCAAAATAAATATCTTCGTTATTAATCCAACCCAAGACGAAAGCCCCAGGTCCTCCGACCCAAGCCTTATCGTGATGACTATAGAGAACGCGGCCCTGGGCTGTATCCACATCCATAGCAAGAATCCATTCATCCTTATTGTCTGTTGCGCGAGCATAAGCAATGGCCCGTGTCCCTTCTTCGTTCCAATTAAACTCAGAGACCCGAATAGCCCTCTTAGATTCTTTGCCGTCCTCAAGCATCATTTGAAAGGGTTTGGCTTCGCCTGTCTTGATATCGACCCGCATCCATTGAGAGGTGGATTGTTGATCACCCACGAGGGATCTAGAGGGGATATTTTCAACGTAACCCTTTTCGGTGACATAGGAAGGGACAATCGTATTGATAGCTTTAGGTGCGGGAAAATTTAAATTGATCATGGCATACCGACC
>CALEEY010000042.1 GCA_937877085.1 uncultured Bacteroidota bacterium | reverse complement strand
TGATCACCTACAAAGCCTCGCTTAAGAGCCTTGTTCGCGACATGGATCAGTCAGTTTCAGAAGCTGCAAAAGCCAAGCGATAAGCGTAGACTTATTCCAAGAATAAGTCCTTTTCCATCTCCACTTCCTTTCCAGAAACGGTGTCTTTTACCTTTACCTTCAAGACAAATAAGCCGGTTTCTTGGTTCAGCGCATCCAAAATCAAGTATTGACCATCGGTAGTTGAAGCCACTGAAATAGGCACACCTGTCGAAACGCCGCCTTCTCCACTGCCAAATAGCCCTCGTAGCAATCGCCCAACGCCACTTCCTTTCTCTTTCGGGGTCAAAGTGGCTTCTACTTCATACCTAGCCTGGGCATCAGTTCCTAGGGTCAAGTTGTAGACTTCGAAGTAAATGTAAATGGGCTGATCAAGAGAAAATACCGTCCAGGGGGCGGGCTGAATGCTCAGATTATTGCGGAAAATATCGGTAGCTACTACTGGTTTCCCGTTATCTGTTTCCTCAATACGATACGCTAACAGGATGTCCGACATGGAGAGTTCGCTGCCAGAGTAATCATGGATATTGACTTTGCGGCGTTGAACGGCTACCGTCGAGCCACCCGACGTTTCAAATTCAACCGACACCTCGTGACGGCCTGGAGGAGTGGACATTACTTGCGTATCAACCCACAGATTGGACTCGTCAAATTGAACCACCTGCGCAGTAGGTAGCCCGTATATGGTGCGGCGGCGCTCAACCAACATATCTCGATTCTCGGCGACCACAAAGGTACCTGCGTTCGCCGTCACATTGATGAATTCCTGCTTGGGGTCAAATGCCGTCGTTATTGGAATCGCATAATTGACGTACACATCGGTGTTATCTGTCTTGCCCTTGAACGAGGCAACCACGAAAGGCAACTCAATTTGGCGCCCTGGAGCCTTGTACGTATATCTCTCCGGAGTCTTTCGAATCGTTTCCTTGGCTTTAATGGTGTAGTCATTAATCCAAGGCAGACCACCAGCCGACAATTCTGCCGCGCTAGGACTGTACAAACGATACTCGCCGTTTCTAAATGGATCTTCAAAAACGAATTTGAAGTCTCCATAATCCCAAATATTATACGTGTTTGCCTCTTCCATCATGTCGTGACCAGTGCCGGATCGCCCGACTTGTACGGCTAGACTGGCTGAGTTCCCATCGTCTGCAGGCGTACTATTCCGGACTCCGGAACCTGAACGTGGAATGATAACAACATCTCCCTGGGGCACTCCATAGCGGACCAAAATCTGTCCCCTTTCGGTATTCCAACCTTTTAGATCGACTAAAGGAGCTCCGTAAAGCAAATCCGCATAGGTTAATCTTGAGTAGTGCTCAATTTTACGCTCGTTATAAGGCGTTAGATACCTAGGATCCTTGGATATCCAGAATCGAGCAGCATAGGCAGCTGGATCCTGCTCGTACAGCCGCAGCTCTTCTTCTGGAAGAATATTTTCCAGATGATTATACGCATAGGAGGTGTTTTCATCCATGAACCTGAAAGCGGTTTCAAAAGACTTTGAAGCGGCTTCCAAATTCCCAGCATAGTAGTGAGCATACCCTAGGTAGGTCCACAATTTGGCATCTTCAGGGAAGAAAACGTACATCTGAGAAAGCATTTTTAATGCTTCGTCATACTCTCCTTTCAATGAGTATATCTCCATCAGGTGATCGTAAACAGAACGCTGTCTTGGATCGGATTCTAATGACGCGTTTAGGTGAACGATGGCAGCATCGTAAGCTGTTTGTGCCCTTCCCGACATATCTACAACCGGGAATCCTTGTCTTTTTAGTGCGTCAACATCAAACTCATCGGCCATGAAGATGGAACTCGGATCCCAATTCGCTTCTACTTTACCCAGTTTTTCGGTCATCACGTCCGCTGGCGCAGCGCCCGTTACCTGTTCCAGGTCCCGGAGATCGTCTAGTAGACGGGTAGCCATTGGGTCGGGCTCACTGGACCCCCTGTATTTGTACTCGTTAAACGTCAATGTCGGGTACATCATGGCATTTCGATAACGCCAAAAATCCCTTATGTAGGACTTCCCTAATTCCTCATGAGCAAACGAATTGGTTTCGTCTAGGACCAAAATCTTTTTCGCCAATTCCCTTCGAAGGCGCTCGCGCGTTTTATCTGTAAAGAAAAACTCGGCATCTTCCCTTAACTGTTGAAGGGATGCAACCAAATACTGAACATTTTGAGGCTCGATTAACAAAGCTGACTCAATTTCCTTCTTGGCCCGCTTGGAATCTCTCAGATCAGTTTCCCAAAACAAACGAGCTAACAGAAAGTGAGCTTCTGCATTGTTCGGATCCTGTTCAAGTGCCTTTTCAAATTGAGTGACGGCCTGGGCATGATTCCCCGACCGAAAAGCCAAAATGCCGGCGGTCATTGGGTCGATTTGTTGCGCAAAAGCTGGTCCGACGAGCAACAACACTAGCAAGACAGAGAAAAATGATTTCAAGTAGGTACGCATGATTGAGAAAAGGTTAATTCCGATTTCGATCGGTATTCTTTACACCTGTTCGTGGCACGATTTAATGAGCATGACCGCAATATCGGGTGAACGCACGGTCTGCACGCAGGATTCAATTCGAAGGATTTCGTCCCCGACTACTTCAAGGAAAATCCGGCGTCTTGCTTTTGCTTGTCCGTTAATTCAAACGTGAACTTGTCATTATACCCGCTCCCAATGAATCCAAATCCCCCTTCGACGTTATCGAAAACTCCAGGCTGCACCAGCAACTCGGAATCAAAGTCCCCTGTTGGCGATTCCCAGTTCTTTGATGCGACAAATGCGCTGACTTCAATATTATCTAGCAGGATCGGATTTATTCCCGGACGCAACCCTAGTATGGTATAAATCGCTCCAATATCGCTTGATGGTAGTATAATTACTTTCCATGCGTCCATACCAATCTGTTGTACCTGACCGCTTGGAATTCTAACTCGAACGGTTGTAGTGTCGCTCCCATCAGGAAAAGGCACTCTAACCGTATACGTGGCGGCGGTTCGCAGAACCCTCGGGACTCCAAACCAGTGGAGTTCGACAATAACGCTACTGCGTGCCGAAAGAATGCTCACCAGTTCGGTTGCTCCATCGGCGGGCATAATGAGATCAGCATAGGCGGTTCGCCCGTCCGAACCTTGTGCTTGGAACGTATATTCGACGCCATGTTCAGGTCGAAACAGCGCGTAAAAAACGTGTCCTACCGTCCCGTTACTAAAAGCGACTGTGGAGTCTCTCCAAACTACCGTTTGTCCGGTGCTCTTATTTCGAGACGTGACCAGCGCATCAAGTTTTTGACCCTGCTCTGGTTTCAATATTCCATCGATAGCGTACACCCGAATCGCCTGGGTGTCTGCCCGAGGATTGAAATATCCGTAGAATGAAAAAGCCTCTTCAGTGCCTAAAATGGGACTAACGGCCTCGTCACAACCCGAAGCCAGCATGGCAATGGAAGCCCCCCAACAGACGACGGCGGCTAAGTAAAGTCGATACCTCATTCGATATCCATTTTTAAGCCAAATGTGGGGACAAAGGGCAGTTGATTGACACGACGTAGCGTAAACACGTCCAGATAGAACAGGTTTTTCCGATCGTATGCGTTAATGACGCCTAGCAAACCGGACATGCTTACGCCATGGGGAAGGTTAATTTTTTTCTGCAATGTAATATCCAACCGATGATAGGTCGGTAGTACCCCGTTAAACGGCTTTTCGTAAATGACCCGCCGGCTTCCAGGTTCGGAAAACACGTCTAGATCTCCGTCCACAGCCACAAATCCATCAAAACCCAGTGCCCGGCTAAAGGGAAGTCCAGATCCAAACTGCCACCTGATGTTGAGATCGAAAGATCCAAAATCGATGGACGCGACGGTATTTACTTGGTGCCTTCGATCGTGAGCTGGTCTAAAGCTCAATTCATCCTGGCCATACCAGAGGCCAAGACTACTTTGTTTTGCTGTGTATTCGACGGACGACAGTCCGTAGGTCACCAGCCCGGTAAATCGCTCTCTCCGGTATTCCATACGAACATCCGCTCCGACCACCCTACCGTCAGCTGGCTGGAGCTCCGTGGTAAAACGAGGATACGCCGTCCATTCGGGGATGAAAAGATTGTTTAATTTTTTTGCATAGCCTTCAACACTCACATCGAAATTACCCCAAAAAGTCCTCCGGTAACCCAGAATGGCGTGTAAAGCCTCTGGTACGTTGACATCGTTTGGACTCGAAGTCCAAGCCGTAAAAACGCCAGAAGCATCTCTGCGGTCGGTCAATCCCACAATTTCTTGGTGAAATGACCCCAGGGCAATCGTGAACTCGTCCTTTTCACGAACTTTGATGGCCCTAAATCGAGGCTCCATAAACCCGCTGTTTTTACTAGGAAATGAGTGGATTCGAAGCCCCGCTCGAACATCCCACCCGAATAAATTCTTGATTTCAGGCTCTACGTATATGCCTACCTCCGTTAAATACTCCAGTCGATGGTACGTATTCTGGAACTGTCCAAGCAGATTGGATTCCAGTTTCAAAGATCGAGCAAAGATCCCCCATCGCACATCTCCAAAGGAGTTAAAATGGGTGATATTGATATTT
>CALEEY010000041.1 GCA_937877085.1 uncultured Bacteroidota bacterium | reverse complement strand
TCGAGCAATCATGATTTCTTCTGATAGCCCAGGAATACCGGGAAGACCCAGCCTCGTGGATACCTCTCCCTCGTGCATGTGCCCCTTAATACCGAGGGCGAGGTCCTCTTCGTGATTGATAATAGGAATGTTCAGCATCGAGCTGTATTCCAGCGCATGTCGCATGAGACCGCTGTTTTGAACGGGCGAGCCGTCGTCCGAAAAAGCAACGGCACCACCAGCGGCCAAGTCGGCCATTTCGGCTAAGCTCTCGCCGGCCCGGTTTTTCGACACACAAGCTATCGGATATACGTCAACAGGAGTTTTTTCGGCCCTTTCAATGATGAACTCGACCACATCGCGCGTGTGAATGGGCGGATTGGTGTTCGGCATGCACGCAACCGCTGTAAAGCCCCCAAAAGCCGCGGCCCGGCTGCCGGTTACAATGGTTTCTTTGTGTTCAAAGCCTGGCTCCCGAAAATGAACGTGCATATCCATCCAACCAATGGATATGCTTTTGCCGCTTGCGTCGTACACTACCCTGCCCGTCTGCTCCAATTTGGCACCTATTTCGGTAATAATTCCGTTTTCAATGCAAATATCGGCAGGAATTTGGGACCCTGTCTGGGGATTAAGAATCGTGCCGCCTGCTATTAGCAAGTTTGGAGTGAGCTCCTGTGTCATAAAGGGTGTTTGAGTCTTGTTTTGCAACCACCTAAAAGTACATCTCCGGCGCGTAAATTGCTTCCTGAATTACAGGTGGCTCATTCGGATTATGCATAAATTGAAGAGGGCACTGCGAAGTTATTGTCGTCCGGCGTAGTTTACCGTCATGAAAACGCCTTCCCCTCAAAAATATCCCGCCACAACCCCCGTTCCGACGTCTTCTCGGGCTGAAATCCATATGGACCGGCTCAACCACAATATTGATGTGATCCGAGACAAATTGGGAGCCGTTGAATTGGTGGGAGTCGTCAAAGCAGATGCTTATGGACATGGAAGTATAGCGGTTTCCAAGGCGCTCGAAGCCAAAGGGGTTTCCAAACTTGCCGTTGCTTCGGTCGCGGAAGCGGTGACGCTACGAATGGCCGGAATTGAATCGGATTTGATCGTTTTTGCCCCGCCCATGCCAGATCGTGTTCACTCCTATGCCGATTTTAACCTACAGGCGGTAGTCGAAAGCAGGTCCACCCTTGAGATTTTGGAGAAAGCTCAAATAGAAGTTCAGTGTCACGTAAAGGTCGACACCGGAATGGGCCGCTTGGGTCAAGGACCTGAAGCATCAGTTGAACTCATACGCGCTGTAGAAAATGGAGCGAAAACGAAACTGGCGTCCGTTTGGACTCATTTCGCACGCGCCGACGAATCCGACCAACCATTCACCACCGTTCAATTTGAGCGTTTTACGGACTTGATAAAGGCGCTGGGGGGCGCACCAGCCCCCCTTCATGCAGCGGCCAGCGCCTCCACCTACACCTTCCCACCCAGCATCGACCCCTCGCTTATGTCTATGGCGCGCATAGGCATAGCGCTCTACGGATTGTTGGACTTGCCAAGCGAACGCCCCCCTAAAGGACTGCAGCCGGTAATGGAATTCGTTTCAAAAGTTTGTGCTATCAAAACGGTCCCTGAGGGCACCCCCATCTCTTATGGTGCGCGCTGGATATCGCCTTCCGTGCGTAGTATTGCGACGGTTTCGGCGGGGTATGCAGATGGTGTCTCCCGACTGTTGTCTCGCGAAGGGATGGTTCGAATCGGACAAATAACGTATCCGATCGTCGGAACGGTATGTATGGATATGTTTATGGTCGACCTCGGAAACCCCCTAGAGATGGATTCTGGGGTTGTTATAGGCGACGATGTCACTATTTTTGGAAAGAATTCGCCCACTTGTTTTGAAGTTGCCGATCTATGCAGTAGCATCACGTATGTTCAGGTGTGTAGCGTAAGCAGTCGTGTACCTCGGAATTATTTATCTTGATCGAGATACCTTCGCAACTAGTAGGATATTCTTCTGGTTGTTTATGATATTCTTCTGGATGTAGTATATTTAGCTCCCTTGAGTTTATGTATGCGGGAGAACCTCTCCCAATCACCTTACCCATTAGTCGCTTTATCCCCTGGAATCACGATGGCAAGCACGTTTGACCCGTCCCAGCTACACATTCTTTTAGTCGATGATGAAGAAGATGTTGTAGAAGTAGTAGCCCACTTCCTAGAACAGGAAGGTTTTAACGTACACAAA
>CALEEY010000040.1 GCA_937877085.1 uncultured Bacteroidota bacterium | reverse complement strand
GGATATCGAAATCCAGGCCCGGGAAATCATGAAAATGAAACAAACCTTGTACGGTATCCTCTCGACCCATACCGGTCAAACGGCAGAAAAAATTGCTGCCGATGGAGATCGCGACTACTGGATGAGTGCCGCTGAAGCCACTGAATATGGCCTAATTGACAAGGTTCTAGTGCCAGGACCAAAGAAAAAGACTGAAAACTAGGACTCAGCTCGTCTGTATTCGCTTTTGCCGAACCTTGAACCTGTAACACTTGAAGGCGAGTTTGTAACCCTCCTTCCCCTAACGCTCGATCATATTGACGCGCTGTGGGACGTAGGGCATTATCCAACCATTTGGGAGTGGAACGCTTGGCCCCTGACCGGCCGTCCGGATATGGTTACCTACGTGGAATCGGCCCTCGAGCAGCAGACTAGGGGCGAAATGCTCCCGTTCGTGACCGTTGAAAACAAAAGTGGGCGCATCATAGGAAGTACCCGGTTTGCGGCTATCTCTATGTCCAACAAGCGGTTAGAGATAGGCTGGACGTGGATTACGCCCGCTTGGCAAAGGACCTTTGTAAACACAGAAGCCAAACTCCTCATGCTGAGGTATGCGTTCAACTCATTAAAATGTAACCGTGTGGAGTGGAAGACGGACGCTTTGAATATGCAGTCGCGTAATGCCATCCTGCGCTTAGGTGCTGTATTTGAAGGGACTTTCCGGCAGCACATGACCACCGCAACCGACCGCCTGCGGGACACGGTTTATTTTAGTGTGGTGAAAGAAGAGTGGCCTTCGGTTGAACAGGGCTTGATTCGGAAACTTGATCGGACCCCATAGGGATAAGGCGCCATCACCAGCCCGGCACCGCTACGCCCGAGCTCGCTCCATCGTCTTCCATCCGTAACGCGCTACCACTATAAAGCAGATCAGTGGTAAAACGAAAGAAAGCCGGACGGCCGGGATCGCATTCCCAACTGTCTCCAAGTCGATCATCGCGCCCTGCATGGGTGGCATTAAGGACCCTCCTAATATGGCCATAATCAGGCCAGCAGAGGCTATTTTAGCGTCCTCGCCCATGCCATCGAGCGCAACTCCATAGATCGTGGGAAACATGAGGGACATACAAGCCGACGCGCCGACCAAGGCGTACAGCCCCGTCATACCACCCTTGCCAATCAATACGATCATCAAAAAGGCTCCGGCAAGAGCCAGGCTCATTAATAGACGCCCGGGGCTTAGATAGCGAAGCAAAAACGTGCAGATAAACCGACTGGAAACGAAAATGACCATGGCTGCGATGTTGTAGCCTTGAGCCGTGGCCGCATCCATACCCAGTTCTTTCTCGGCATAATGGATGATAAATGTCCAGCACATGATCTGGGCCCCAACATAAAATGCTTGGGCAATGACCCCGCCTTTGTAATTGGCATTGGCCATCAATCGTTTGAGGGTAGAGCCAAGATCGCCGGCTTTGGATACCGATGGCGTGTGGGGCATTTTTGTGAGTGCAATCGCGGCGAACACGACCATAAGCACGAATGCAATGGCCACGTAGGGCGTTCGAATAATGCCCAAATCAGACGCGGTCATAGCCATCAAATCTGCAGCATCTAGTGCCCCGCGTTCCGCAGAAGAAGCGGGGTTCAAGCGCTCTAATATGAACTGCTGAGCCACAAACATTCCGAGGAGTGAACCCATTGGATTGAATGCTTGTGCCAGGTTGAGCCGCCGGGTAGCCGTCTCGGCCGATCCCATCGACAAAATGTATGGATTCGCACTGGTCTCCAAAAAGGACAATCCACAGGTCAGGATGAAATAAGCCACTAAGAATGGCCAGAATTTCATCATCATACTTCCTGGTATAAAGAGAAGGGCGCCAAAGGCATACAGTCCCAGACCCACCAATATTCCGGCTTTATAGGAGTACCTCTTGATGAACAAGGCCGCCGGGAATGCCATCGCAAAATAGCCGCCATAGAATGCAAGTTGAACCAGCGACCCTTCGAAGGTGCTCATTTGCAAAATGCGGGAAAAAGCGCTCACCATGGGATTGGTGATATCGTTCGCGAAACCCCAAAGCGAAAAGAGCAAGGTGACTAAGACGAACGGTACGAGGACCTGTTTGGAAACTACCTTCTCGACTACCTGCCCTGTTGTCATGGAGTTACTCCTTTCTTAAGGATGATATTGCCGTACTTCCTTGTTTCGCCGGTCATCACGATAGCAAATGCTTTTGATGCTCTCTCGTAAAAATCCGAGCGTTCCAAACGAATGGGTGAACTGGCCAGCGGCACATGGCTCCGGACAACTTCCATATAGTCTTCCTGCACCGCTGGGTCGAGCAAATCGCCCGGAACGGCCTGCATCATGATCAAGGGTGATTCATAGGAATCCAGCTCCAAAAGGGGCAAAATGCCCTGAAGAAGCCTATAAACAGTTACTCCGTCTGCCCGAAGAACGCTTTGCCCCCAAGAACGCCCCCCAGAATGGTCGGCCGAATGCCCCCCGGAACGCTCCCCAGAATGCCCCGCCGAACGCCCCACCAAACGCCCCACGGAATGCCCCGGAAAATGGGCATCCGCCAACACGATTTCGTCGCCATGGCCCATTTCTGCCAAAGCTTTGAGGAGGTCAGGGCTAATGACGGGTGAAATTCCTTTCAGCATGGGGGTAAGCTCGGGTCTGAGGGTCGTTTTGGTCAGAGGGTCGCTCGGGTCTGAGGGTCGCTCGGGATTCTCAATTGGCTGCAAACTAACAACGGAGAAACTAGAGGTCTATTTCTTTTTTACGAACAAGGAAAATGCCTTCCCCCTGGCTACTAACGGCTATAATGCCGCTTTTGAAGTACGGATAATTGCTCCACGAGCCTGCGAATCCCATCACATTGTCCGCAAATGGCGCAGTGTCAAAACTACCGGCTTCTACCGGGTGAACGGGATCCGTGATGTCCAAAATGCGGAGTCCGGATTGGTAATTGGACTCGTAGATATAATTTCCTTTGACATATAAGTTATGATCGCTAGCACCGTTACCGTGATAGAACTCGTTGACCAACGCTGGATCGTCGAGGTCCGTCATGTCCCAGACCAATGTTCTGGTTTTGTCGACGATCTTATTCATCTCGTCGAGTTCGTCGTTCATGTAGAAATAGTTGTGATCTTCTGACATCCACCCCTGATGGGTATAGGCGGTGTTGGGATACTTGGCGACGGCAATGGTCACTGGATTGGCTTTGTCCGTCACATTCACCACAACAAACGCGCTGCCATTTGACATCAAGCAGATTTCCTGACCACGATGGTCGGTATCGCTTCCATGATAATTAACGCACTGGGCGTCGTGCGTCCCGCCCGTATCCGGATTGATATAACAACCTACGAATTTGGGACTCAAAGGGTCTTTTAAGTCAATCATGTGGAGCTGGCCACCGCACGATTCGCCGCCTGAGTCGCTGCCCACCGCATAGGCGAATCCTGAGTCTTCGTTGATCACAATGTTATGCGAACTCGCAACTCCGGTGTAATGGGCCGATTCCTGAAAATCGACCGGCATTTCAGATGGCTTTACGCTGCGCAGTCTCGTCAAATCGAATATCTGCATCCCGTGATTCTGCGCGCCATCCGATACGATGTACGCATGGTTCCGATACACCTTTACGTCCCTCCACCACGAACCCGTGCTGCCTTCCGTACGCGAGATTTGACCAACAATCACCGGATGACTGGGCATGCTGATGTCGATGAAGGACAATCCGTCGGTGCGACCAGCTAAAATGTACTCCTTGCCGGTTTCAGGGTCTTCCCATCCCCAAATATCGTTTAGGGTAGCTCCGCGGTCTTTGACCAAAGCTCCGGTCGATACAAATGAGATCAAATCCACGTTTTCACAAGGAAAATAGGCGGCCTCACCGTCTTCACAACGAACGGGCTCGTCGGTAGCGATTGGGTCGAAATAGGACACATCGCCTAGAAGCTGGCCCGTAGCATCCCAAAAACCGTCGGCAGACCGACCATAAGCTGTCGATAATCCTGATTCGTAATTGGCGTTCGGCGATCCTACCGCCAAGATGTCTCCCTGTACCGCCAATCCAACCCCAAAACCGCGGCCAGCCTGATCGTCAACAGCATCAATGGACATATATCCGGCTGTTAGATCGGACGTGTTGAACATAAATGCCTTGCCCGATGCCCCTACTAACAAATCGGTGCCAGAGAGGGCTAATCCTTGCCCAAATTGACCACTTTTCCGAGTGCCTTCTGCTGGATCTGCTTGCTGAAGGGTCGCCTTGTGGCCCCATTCACCAGACGCATCCCTTTCAAACACGATCACAGCCCCTGATTGCTCAAACGCGGTTGCGCCAACATATACGCGACTTCCACTGGCTGCAAGGGAGCGCCCCATCAATGATTGTCCTTCCAGAGATGCCCCGCTCAACTCACCGACACTCACCCAATCGCGTCCTGCAAAAAGCTCATAAATCAACAATCCGCCCTTTTTCTCGTTGGCTTCCGGTGTGCCGATGAACACAAAGTTGCCGCTGGCGGCCAAAGCCCATGCCGGAGCTTCAACCAGGATTCCCATGTCGTTCCACGTACTTCCCATGCGGTGAAAACGGTGGACGGAACCCATCGACGTGTCGGCATTGTAGGACGTTACCAAAACATGGTCTCCGATTTTCGCGATGGTTTGACTACGCAATCCGCCTCTAGCATTTGCTCCTGCAAATTCAAAGCCTTCAGCCAGAGGCGTTTCGGGAGTCATCATGCCGGCGGACGTCCATTCATTGTTCGCCCATTCAAAAGCATAAACCGCTCCTTTGCCCGGGGCACCGACCAGCATTAGGCCGTCTTGGATAAGGATGGATCGTCCAAAATCGTCACCGCGAACGCCATCTGGAGCGTGAATACGGCCTGCCTCGGCCCATTCGCCTTTCTCGTTGAGGGCAAAGCGAAAAACCTCGCCCGCCGGATCAGAGCCCCCTGGCCAAGAAATGGGGGCTGATCCAACATAAATCTCGCCGTTAGAAATGGCGACCGCCCCTCCAAAACCCTGGGATATGGCTTCCGTTGAGGAATAAAGGGTTTGAGCTTGCGCCAAAAAAGCGCTAAAACACAACAGGAAGGCAAAAGAAAGGGTACGGCGTATCATTTTCGAAATGTGATTTTGGAGCGGCGAATGAGCTGTGCGAGTGCTGTGCGAGAGCAGCCAAATAGTACTCTACGCAGCCGTTGAAGACAACCATTTTGGGCATTTAGATGTGCGGCTCTAAGCGGCACCGTTTCGTGATGTCCTTTCCGGGGGAGCCCGTCCCGTCACCGATGTGCCCCTTTCAACCTCGGTTTCGACCTGCTGACCCTCTGGTTTGCACAATGCAGGGATTTCCCTTCACGATATAAAGATGTGCGCGTCTACTTTGGTAGCATCATTGGATTCTACCATGCGATACGCCTACCACCTTCTTATCCTTGGCCTGTTTTGCATCCAGCCGGCCGCCGCCCAGACCGACCCGAGCTTGGTCGGAACGTGCGCGACAGGTACGGCCGAGGCGTATTTGGACGTCAATAACGTTAGGGCTCGAATCGTAAACACCGGTGGACTTTTTTATAGAGGTAGCCCTGATGTTTATGAAGTACCAAAAGGAACTGGCCTAAAAGTCATTTTTGCTGACGGGTTGTGGGTCGGAGGAATGATCAATGACGAACTTCGAGTAGCTGGAGCCACATACGGCCCATACGAATTCTGGCCCGGACCAATTGAAACCGCTGGAATACCACCAACTGATTGTTTGTCCTACGACAGGATTTGGTCGTTCAATCGCTTCGACGAAGGCGTCATACTTGGAAAGCCGGCTGCCTTTTCAATTGACATTTTGGAATGGCCCGTAGAAGCTGGAGCCCCGTTTGTAAATGTATATGGTGGTCCTGAGTACGAACCAGCATTTGGCGATTATCCCTTCATTTTAGGTACCCAAATGCATTGGTGGATCATGAATGACTTGGGCAACATACATGAGCGAGGTTCCACAAACCCCCTTGGTATCGAAGTACAGGTGTCGGCATTTGCATTTGACGACATTCCTTTGCTCGAAAACGTAACCTTTTACAGGTATCACATCACCAATAAAAACGTCCTCCCAATTCACGACATGCGGGTGGGGAAATTTGCAGACGTGGATTTAGGCGCAGGCTTTGATGATTACGTGGCGACAGATACTACGCTCAGTTTGGTCTACGGCTATAACGCCGACGATGATGATGACGGAAACTATGGCACGGCTCCCCCGGCCATCGGAATTGCCACTATTGAAGCTTCCCACTCAAGAGGTGGATTCCCTTCGGATAATCCTTCAGATCGCCCTGCCGATTATGGCGATTTTATGACCAACTCTATGTATTACTCCGGTGGAGGTGGTAATGTCGGGGATCCAGGAAATGGCGTTGACATCTACAACTACTTACGCAACATTTGGAAGAATGGAATGCCGTTGACAATCGGTGGAAACGGACTCGGTTTTTCTCAAGTTCGAACCAAGTATATGTTTCCTGGAGATCCGACAACCTCCTCTTTTTGGTCGGAGTTAAATGTCGACAATCTTGGGATGCCGGTTCCGCCTGCTGATCGAAGAATGATCAGCTCGTATGGTCCCTTCGACTTGGATCCAGGCGATTCCGTCACTTTTACCTATGCGTATGTTTGGGCAAGAGGGGCGTCAAATCTGGATTCAATCACGAAGTTGAAGGAGCTGACGCGAATAGTCCATGTTGCTAAAGAGTCCATCTTGCAACCATTGCCTGAGGACTACTGGTTTAAATTCATTGACAGAAACCTCCCCGAACGCCCACAGCAGTCGTTTTGGATGGACCCTGTGTTTCCGAACCCATCCAATGGGCCTGTAGCCGTCAAATACAGCCTTTCGCTCGACGGAAACGTCGAAATAGCCGTGTTTGATGTGCTTTCGAGAAAAGTAGCTTCTGTAATGAGCGGAGTTCAAGTGGCAGGCCCCCATGAAACTCAATTCAACACGTCTGACTTGCCTCCCGGTGTCTATACCATCCGGCTAAAGTCAAACCGTCAAACCTCGACGCAACTACTGACGGTCGTCCGATAGACAATTACCTATATTAGTGTTACCATATGAGGTAGCACTTTATCATGAGTAAGACTCCTTCGGACGAAAGGTCTATTATGAAAATCGATTCCGTTGATTTCAATAATCACAAATCTGAGTTTGAAATTAGTTCGGCAGGACGCCAATTTGTTTTCCCGTACGTCAGGCTGCGAGTACGTCCGAGCGCAAGCGATTCGATCTCCGAGGTATTCGTAGACGATGAATTGGGAAGAGAGGCATTTACCTACCTCCTCGAATCGGGCGCAGAGGATTCTATCCACATGGATGCAATTCTTGAGTTTAACCAAGATCCCGACTTTTTCGGCGATCTGATTATTTACAAACTGACCGTTGAAGCCCTGAAGGCCATCAAGCAGAGTGGCTTGGGTAAACGGCAGATTGCACGGCAGATGGGAACGTCACCCTCTCAACTCTATCGGCTCTTGGATACCACGAACCGAAACAAGTCGTTGGGACAACTTCTATTCCTGCTGCATTTAGCCAATAAGCACGTCCAACTCGTTGTTACCGACAAAACTCCTATTGATACCGAATGCTCTTAACCGGGTCGGCCATGGCCGCCCGGACGGATTGAAAACTGACGGTAAGAAAGGCAATCATCAACATGATTACTCCCGCTAGAGCCAGCAATTCGATGCCGATATCTGTCCGATAAGCAAATCGTTCGACCCACTTGTACGATATGAAGTAGCTGAT
>CALEEY010000039.1 GCA_937877085.1 uncultured Bacteroidota bacterium | reverse complement strand
GCCGGCTTTGCTTGGCTCAATAGGTTTGCCTGGCTTGATGGCTTTGCTTGGCTCAATAGGTTTGCCTGGCTTGATGGCTTTGGCTGGCTTGCTGGCTGGTTGCGCGTCGCCCTCCACCGAATATGTTGGATCGGCTACGTGCGGCTCCTGCCACTCGGAGGCCTATGCCGCATGGAAAACCTCGGATCATATGCGGGCCATGCAGTTACCGACATCCGAAACGGTAGCTGGGGACTTTAATGACGTTCCATTCGACCACTTTGGCGACCAATACCTATTCACCAAAAGGGATTCGGCGTATGTCGTGGTCTACAATGGCGATTCCCTAGACGTCGCCTACACGTTTGGGTATAGTCCGCTGCAGCAATACCTGCTACCCACGCATGGAGGTCGATTGCAGGCGCTAACAGTAGCTTGGGACGAGACGGGCAAAAAATGGTATTCGCTTTATCCGGACGAAGCAACGCCCGAGGGCGATGCCTTGAATTGGAAGTCGGCTCACTTGAACTGGAACTACATGTGCGCCGATTGCCATTCGACGGGACTCAAGCGGGGCTACGACCTGGCATCTGACACCTACGAAACCTCCTGGGATGAGCTCACGGTGGGCTGTGAAGCCTGTCACGGGCCGGGGAAGGCCCACGTTTCTTGGGCTGAATCTCCAAAAGGAGAGGATCCTTTTCTGATCGCCATAAAAGACAAGGTGGAACCCGGCATCGGAAGGCCGAACACGGCGGCTTTGGAAGTTGAAATCAACATGTGCGCGCAGTGTCATTCGCGTCGTGTGGGGCTTACTGCAGCCCACGATCCAAAGGCCTCCTATCTAGATCAATACGCCCCGTCGCTGATCGAGGACTCGCTTTATTTTGGTGATGGTCAAATCAGGGAAGAGGTTTACGTTTACACCTCGTTTTTGCAGAGCAAAATGGCCCAAAAGGGGGTAACCTGCAGCGATTGTCACAATGTACATTCGGGTGAATTGAAGCGCCCGGGCAACGCCCTGTGCACCGGTTGCCACGAAAGCGCGCAGTACGACACCGCCGTGCATACCGGACACCTTCCCCAAACGGAGGCCGCGGCCTGCGTTTCTTGTCACATGCCGGCTCGAACGTATATGGGAGTAGACCCCCGGCGCGATCACCGTTTTGCCGTGCCGGACCCCATATTGTCGAAGGATATAAAATCGCCCAACGTCTGCGCCTCCTGTCATCCGGGAAAAACGGCCGCCTGGGCGGCGGCCGAGATCGCGCTCGTCCGATCCAATAACCCAAAGGCTAAGCCCTATCGAGTGAATACGGTGGCGCGCGCCGCGCAAGCCTTGAAAGCGCAAGCCGTTGATGCCGTAGCGCAGGTACAACTCGCTTTATCCGATTCCACAGCGGCCCATATCAGTAAGGGAAGTCTACTCGCTCGGCTCGGTGGTTCCAGCGACCCAGAAGCGGTTCGCCTCGTCATGCTGGGACTTCAGTCAAGCGCGCCAGCCGAAGTGGTGGGCTCGCTACGGGCCCTGAGAGCATGGGCAGGGATGCTCCCAGGGCCCGACCTTTCCCCTTTATTCGGTAACCCCGTCCGGTGGGTGCGCACCGAAGCTGTCGCGACGGCCTTGGCATTTGGAACCACCAATTGGACGCTTTCCGGCCCAGCGGGGGCTTTGAAGGAGTATGTGGCGTCCCAGAAAGCCGTTGGGGAGCGGCCGGAAGCACATTTAAATCTTGGCCGCATGAACGAGAGTTTGCGCCAGTTTGATTTGGCCGATTCAGCCTTCAAAGATGCGGTGAGAATCGATTCAACGGCCGCCGAATATTGGTTGGAAATGGCTCTTTTCCGGGGTAGAGCAGCGCAATCCTTGCGAGACACGGATATGGTTGCCTTTGCCAAATGGAGGCTAAAGGCAGAGGAATCCTTCGCCAAAGCCGCTTTTCTGCCCAGCCCGCTTCGAAGCGACGTGCTCTACTTGTTTGGGCTATTTTTGGCTGAAGACCCGGTGCGCCTGCCCGATGCAGCAGCTGTTTTGAAAGAATCGGTGCGACTCGATCCGAGCCACGCTCGGAAAGCCTACAATGCCGGACTCGCGTTTCAGCAGATGAAAGCCATGGACTCGGCAGAAGCTTTATTGGAAAAGGCAGTAGAGCTAGGACTAGATGAAGCACAAGATGCCCTGGTCATTCTATACATGCAAAACGGCCGGTGGGGAGAAGCAGAGGCCCTAAACGCTCAGCTTATGAAAGCTTTTCCCGATCGAAACGACCTGAAAGAGCGCTCCGACTACATAGCCTCTCAGCTTTAATTGCCCGCAAGGCAGCACCTTCCCGCGCCTCGCGCACAGGAATTGTGAATGTCCAATCATAAATGAAGACAAATTAGTCCGCAAAGTTATTAATGTCTTACTTTGCCTGAAAGTGGCTGTAAAGCTATGCAGATAGAGTGGAGTAGACATTGGGTTTTTCGGAATTAAACAAAAGGTGCCATTGGATGAATCGCTTAAACCTCACCGTGTTAGCCTTCTTTCTTTTAGCGGGCTCCCTAGTCTTGGTAGAGAAGGGCAACGCCCAAACCACGGATCGATTTTCCATTTCGGGGCAACTTCGCCAGCGGACCGAGTACTCGGCTAAAGATTTCAACGCTGACGTCTCCAATCCCTTTTACAGCCTTCTTAGGACGCGATTAAACGTCGGGGTCAATGCATCCGAAGACGTAAAAGCTTTTGTCCAATTTCAGGATTCCCGCACGTGGGGGGGAGAAAATGCAGCGATTGGACGTGGCACGCTCGATGGAAGTGCGCCGCAAATAGATGTCCACCAGGCCTATTTCGAAGTAAGCGATGTTTTCAACTCCCATGTAAGGGCCAAAATTGGTCGTCAGGAGATCAATGTTGGAAATGAGCGCCTTGTCGGCGCCGTAGGATGGCACAACGTTGGTCGAACATTCGATGCCGCGCGCTTTGGCTATACCGTTGAAAATATTTCCTTTGACGTCTTTGCCGCTCGTTTGATTGGCAACACCTCCAATACGTTCGGCGACAACCTATTTGGAGTGGTCGGTGGTTTTCAACTAGCCGAAAATCAGCGCTTGGAACCCCTCATTTTGTTGGATAATTCCACCAATCCCATTGTGAACGGACCTGACGATGGCAAAAACACCCTTCAACGACTGACCTTGGGGGCGGCTTTCAACGGCCATTCCTCAGGTTTTGAGTATGAATTAGAAGCTTACTACCAGGCAGGCGACCAATTGGAAGCCGCAACGGGCAAACGGGGTAGCATCGAGGCGCATTTAGCGTCCGCACGGGTCGGGTACCTGTTAAACTCCGAAAAAGGTCTAAAAGTGGGTGCTTTGTTCACCGTTGTATCGGGTGATGACCAGGCCACAGACGGCAAAATCAAGAATTTCGACACGCTCTTCGCGACCAATCACAAGTTTTACGGCTTCATGGATTACTTCGTTGGCGCTGGATCCTTCGCAAGGGGACTCCAAGATGTGGCCGCTACACTGAGTATGAAGGGAAGTGACAAGGCTACCTTGGCGGTTGGTATTCATCATTTCACCGCGCCCCAGGCACCGGCAGGGATCAGCAATACGCTGGGGCAGGAAATTGATTTCACCGTCAACTATGCCTACAACAAGGCCCTAGGGTTAACGGGAGGCATTTCGGCTTTCCTACCGGGGGACGACTTTGGCGGCAAAGACAATGGATTCTGGGCCTATCTGGCTACCACGGTTACTTTCTAACAGCCGATGGATAACCAGTAGAGGAGGGAGTATTTTTCAAGACCATTTTTGGCATGAAGAGTTGAACAATCTGTTTTTGTTTGGGTAAGGGACTATCACCAATTTCTTCCGGAAGCGCCCTGATACTCCCGGAAGTCTCCTTCATTCTTCCGGAAGCGCCTGTCTCTCATGTTTTATACTCGGTTTTTCCGCACAATTCAATCGCATGTAGGGCTCCCTTCACCCGGATTCAAGTTAATGCGCCACATGGTTTTAGCTCGAGTTTGGGTTTTTCTTTTCGGCTTGGTCATGATATCGTGGGGATGTTCTAGCCCCGAACCCAAAATATGGAGCACCTCCGGAGAGTACGCTCCTTGGAGCCCAGACGCCGAATATGTGGGGATCGAGGCTTGCGGTCAGTGCCATGCGTCGCAGCACGACTCCTTTGTCCGATCCCAAATGGGCCGGTCCTTTAGACACGCCCAAAAGGACCTTTCCGATGCGCAGTGGGAAAACGTACAACCCATTCGATCGGATTTTGACGACTTCTACTACCAGCCATTTGCGCGTGGAAATGAGCTGTTCGTACGGGAATACCGTCTTTCGGGAAGCGATACACTGCACAATCGCGTGGAAAAAATCGACTACATCGTGGGCTCTGGCCAGCACACCAATTCTCATATCTATGAAGAGAATGGGTACCTGTATCAGATCCCAGTTACTTGGTACGCCCAGGATAGAAAATGGGATTTGGCTCCCAAATTTCAGAAAAATGGAAATAATTACCGTTTTGGCAGGGTCATCACCGAAGAGTGTATGAGTTGCCACAACGCGCAACCCACGTTTGTGAGCGGCTCAGAAAATCGGTTTGAATTCGTTCCCGAAGGCATCAACTGCGAAAAGTGCCACGGTCCAGGATCCATCCACATCGCCGAAAAGCAGGCGGGTATTATTGTCGATATCACCAAGGAGATCGATTTCTCGATTGTGAATCCCGGGAAACTGAGCCCTGAGTTGCAGCTTGATGTGTGCAAGCGGTGTCACATGCAAGGGGTCAGTGTATTTGCTCCCGGGCAGTCCCCTCTGGATTGGAGACCTGGTAAGCCACTCGCTTCGCACGAAAACGTCTTTTGGCCACGACAACCGGATTCAACCACTCATTTTATTATGGCGTCGCATCCGGATCGATTAGCCATGAGCTCTTGTTTTTTAGAATCTTGGAAGCCGAATGCAGGTTTTGATCCCATAACCTGTATAACCTGTCACGACCCGCATTCGCCCATTGAAGAAGTAGGAGCAGACCTCATTTCGGCGACCTGTGTTAATTGCCATGCAGGATCCGGTGGTGATTTGGCCACCGCTTCATCGAACGCAACGGGGAGGGCAAGGCGCGTCGCGCTGTCGTGTACGGAACCAAGTGTGGTCGCCGGAAAATCAAAAGCGGCCTGCTCATCCTGTCACATGCCGAAGTCTGCCTCGACAGATATACCACACATCCGCATTACGGATCACTTCATCCGAATTCCGGACAAGCTCTCTCCAAAGGAAGCAGGGGATCAGACCCGTTTTATTCGTCTCGCTTCTCTCATCGATCCCAATCCAAGTAGTCATGTTCGAGCAGAGGGTTTTTTAACGTATTTCGAACAGTTTACGGACCGCCCCGGCATGTTGGATTCAGCTAAAGTTTATCTAGATCGATCGGAAAGCGAAGGACTGCCCGACCTCACGGCATCTTGGATTCGTCTTTGGCACCTTCAAAAAGACTACGCGTCCATTCGTCGAATAGTCGCGGCTTCCGCCGCCTCGGCCAGCATCCCAACGGATGCTTGGACCTACTATCGCATTGGGGAGGCTTTCTCTGAGATCCAAGAGGCTCAAACAGCCATCTCGTGGTACAAAAAGGCCGTGGCTTTAGGCCCAGATCACTTGCGATTTAACGACAAGTTGGGCGTAGCGCTCACACAAGCCGGAAGGTCGGAAGAAGCGATTGGCGTCTACGATTTCATTTTGGAGCGTAATCCGTTATTTGAAAACGGGTTAAATAACCGTGGTTTTGCGCGTCTCATGATTCAGGATTTAGAGGGAGCGGAGCAAGATTTTAAAGCGGCAATTGCCTTGTCTCCCGATATGGAACTGGCTCTGGCCAACCTCGCCTCCCTGTACCTGAATACGGAACGGTTAGAGGATGCGACTCCAATTGTGCGCCAGTTGGTTAAAAAATATCCCTCTAATCAGGAGTATCAGCGAGTTCTGGCCCAAATAGTAGATTCTAAACAGTAGACGCAGGAGTCGGAATTATTGAAGAGTTCAAGGTCTGCTTATTGATGAAGAGGGCATTCCTTCGGAAATTGCGTGAGTGCGCCACCCAACCGCGTATGCCGAGGGTACCGCGTGGTGATTTTTTTTTAAAACTCGATAATTGAGGCAGCCGCGAATGCAAATCGTCAGACTTTACGCCATTCTACTTATTTTTGTAGGATTCGGAATTTCCGCATGTGGCGGAGAAAGCTCAGAAAACGCTGAATCGACTAAAGTCGAATCAGAAGAAGCTACGGAAACAGAACTTTCCTTAGAAGCACAGATCGGTCCGATCACCCAACTAGAATTGGCGGCATACGACGCCGTGTTAGCAGCCAAGGGTGAAGCCGCATTCACTGCAAAATGTACCGCTTGCCACGCTGTCGACACGAAAGTAATTGGTCCAGCTCTAGCCGGTGTATTGGATCGCCGTTCTCCCGTTTACGTGATGAACATGATCATGAATCCAACAGGAATGCTAGAAAGCCATCCGGAAGCGCAAGCTCTTTTGGCTGAATATGCTATCCCAATGGTTGCTTTGGGAATCGAAGAATCAGAAGCCCGCGCAATCGTAGAGTTTCTGCGTGGCGAAGGCTAAGCTCGAAAAGCCTTTAGCTTGAATGTTGAGAGGCCGGCATCCATTCGGATGCCGGCCTCTCTTATTTTTCCCAATCCTTAGAGTTCTCCAAGCTTTTCTAGGAATCGCTCCACTGGGCACCTGGTCGGAGCCGGTATCCACCGGATCGTAAATCCTGTCCAACTTCTTCGAGCGATTTTTTCCCTAGCATTATTTCAATTTCGGCCCTAGAAGTAATCCATTGGTTGTGCAGGGGGCAAGGACGATCCTCAGTACATCCGGGTAGCCCCAATACGCATTTAGTAAACAAATCAGGCCCGTCTAGGGCTACAACAACGTCTCGTACGGTAATATTTTGTGCATTTTGCTCCAATCGAACCCCTCCGTTGGGGCCCCGATAAGACGAAATCAGCCCTGCTCGTGCTAGTTGCTGAAAAATCTTTGTCAGAAAGTGAAACGAAATATCGAGTGTATCACTGATCTTCTTGACTGAAACATATTCATTCCCACCGATTCCGGCGAGGTGAAGCATGGCTCGGATGCCATATTCAGAGGTTTTTGAAAGCAGCATAATATTTTTAATTAGTAGAGACGCAATATACTAATATCCGATAAAATTGTCTTAAAACTGTTTTACATGAAAGACGTGCGAAATGTTATTTCTTGCGCTCTTTCGAGGTCTGCGGTGTAACGTTATAAGAAATCTCCCGTCTGTCGTTACCAACAGACTCTATCTGGACCGGTTATTTGCTCGATTGAAATGATGTGTGGCTACGATTTTCGAACGAGAGGGAGTTAGAACATAGATAGGCCCTTGCAATGGTTGTGCGTTGCAGGGGCCTTTTCGTTTTACTTAATAGGGGTGAAGGGTTGCCCCCTGCCTTGGTGTAACTACTTAGGCCACTGGGCCTTGGTTTAAACCCCCAAAAAGCGGTATACCCCGAAAAAGAGGTATATTAAGGGAAAGAATTTATCCAATAGAGCCGAACTAGTCCGAATGGATCGTAGAACCAAGATTGTCTGTACCCTGGGCCCTGCATCGTCGTCTGAAGAAGTCATAACAGGCCTAATTCGAGCAGGAATGGACGTTGCACGACTCAATTTTTCGCATGGTAGCCACGAATATCATCGGAAATTGATCGAAAAAGTCAGAGCGGCTGCCCTTAAGGAAGGAAAACACATTGCCATCCTTCAAGATTTGCAAGGCCCGAAGCTGCGTGTCGGTTTGATGGAAAATGGGGCGGTCGAGCTCAAAGAAGGACAAAAGTTAACCATCACTTCAGACCCCATTCCCTTCGGTACAAGCCAGTTAATCTATGTGAGTTATCCCACCCTGAGCGACGACGTCGCGATAGGAGGGGAGATTTTGTTGGATGATGGAAATCTTGAGCTCGTTGTAACCGGTTTCGAAGGGAAAAATGTCGTAACCCAGGTGGTGGTAGGCGGTACGCTTTCGACCAAAAAAGGGGTCAATCTGCCCAATATTCTAACGTCTACTCCCGCTCTGACCGAAAAAGATCTGGCGGATCTGGCCTTCGGCCTTTCCATGAACGTGGACATCGTGGCGCTTTCTTTTGTGCGCTCTCCGAAAGATGTCCAACAACTCGTTGATTTGCTAAAGCAAGCCACCTACCAGCCCATGGTTGTGGCTAAGATCGAAAAACCAGAAGCGCTCGAGTGCATTGACGACATCATTGCAATCTCAGATGGTATTATGGTGGCCAGAGGCGATCTCGGAATTGAAATGCGCCTTTCTAAAGTGCCTGCTGCTCAAAAAAGGATTATTTCTAAGTCTAGACGGGCGTCAAAGCCTGTAATTACCGCTACTCAGATGCTCGAGAGCATGATCGAGAATGTGCGTCCATCGAGGGCTGAAGTCAGCGATGTGGCCAATGCGGTTCTGGATGGAAGCGACGCCTTAATGCTTTCTGGCGAAACCGCCGTGGGCGCCCACCCTATTACGGTGGTAGAAGTGATGTCCCGTGTTATAATTGAAGCCGAAAAGGTTCTTTTCGAGCAACAGATTACGCGTATTCGATCCACTGGAAATCCAACAACCACCGAGGCTATTTCTCAAACGGCCTATTTCATGGCCCACGAAGTAAATGCGAAAGCCATTGTGTGCTTAACGTCTTCGGGATCGACGGCAAGATATATTGCCCGGCATAGGCCGCATGTGCCGTTGTACGCATTCACGGGCGACGAACGTGTTTTAGGGCAATTGGCACTCTCTTGGGGAACAAAAGGATTTTACATTCCTTTTCAGTCGGACACGGACGAAGGGATTGCAATGGTCCACAAAGTTCTAAAACAGCATGGTTTGGCTAATACTGGCGACACGGTGATCCTGACAGCAGGAATGCCGCTACCAGCAAAAGGCCGTACGAACATGTTGTTAGTAAGCATTCTTTAATTAAAGACGATACCGATCAGCCACACCGCTACCATTCTGAATTCAATTTAATTGGCGGATTTACCTGCTGACGTTATTTATATGCGTCTTTTTCGATCTCACATTTCCATTTTCTCCCGGACACTACAGCTTTGTTTGTTGGGTTTGGTTGTCAGCGTGTTATTCGCTGGCTGTAAGCCACCCCAATTTGTGAGTAGCCGGTACGACAATTTTACTGCCTACTACAACACTTTTTATAACGCTCGGCAGGTTTTTGATAAAGGGTACAAAGCCCTCACCCAGGCCCAAGCACCCATAGATCGCGTCCGGTATCTGCCCATCTATCAACGAACCTCGGGTTCAGGATCGCGCGAATTTGACAGTGCTGTATTAAAGAGCGCCGATCTCTTGAGAAATCATCCGGATTCTAAATGGGTGGACGATGCCCTCCTTTTAATCGGAAAGTCCTATTTCTACCAAGAAAACTTTGTAGGAGCGACGCAAAAGTTTCGTGAGGTCATCGATCTCAATTCATCCCTTCAGGATGAGGCCGTTTTTTGGCTTGCTCGCTCGCTCATAACGAGTGGCGCTTTGGACGAGGCGGAAAAGGAAATATTATTCGCCCTGGCCAAAGAAGACGTCAATAAAAAGTGGTCCAGCCAATTCGGCCTTCTGATGGCCGAATTGAAGATCAAACTATCTTCGTGGAAGGAAGCGAGCGACTATTTGAGTTCTTCTTTGGGCGAGGTAAAGGACAAAATGATCGCAGGCAGGGCTCAGTTTCTACTTGGGCAAGTATTGGAGCAGCAGGGGCGCTACGAAGAAGCCATAGCCGCTTATGAAGGGGTTAACAAATTTACTCCTCCGTACGAATTACAATACGCGGCTGGATTTAGCGCCGTAAGAGTACAGGGCAAACACCTAGATGCTGAAAAGGCGCTGGCTAAGCTGAAAAAGATGGAGCGGGACGACAAAAACTTCTCCAATTTGGCTGAGTTGCAATTGTTACGCGCTCGAATCTGGCAAGACAATGGCCGTGACTCGGAATCCTTTGATATCTACCACCAACTGTTGTACGATGCGAACCCCATTGGGAATGCGGCATCGCTCAAAGGACGCATTCACTATGCATTGGGTGAGTTGTACAGAGACGTCGATAAGGATTTCGTAATGGCTGCGGCACATTTCGACACCGCATCCGCCTCCTTGGAAACCTCTACGGGCGCGCGTTCCCGCATTCGTTCCAGTTCGTACTCTGCCACTCAAATACAATACGCCCCGGAAGCAATAACGGATGCTAACCAGCTTAAAACAAGTTATTTGAAGTTCGCAGGCGTATTTAAAGAGATTGCTAGATTTGATTCATTGCTCTGGCTAGGATTAATGCCAGAAGACGAGTTTCAAGCCAAAATTTTGGAAATTCGGAAGCAGCGTGCTGCAGAGCAGGCGGAAAAACAACGGCTGCTAGCCGAGCGTCAGCGAGCTCAGTCTTTCGAAAATGGAGCTGTTGCTGCCGACGTCAACTCGAATTATGGCCTTCCCCCAGGCAAAATAGTGCCCGGTATAAACGATACCGAGGGTGTGTATGACGGGTACCTGTTTCACAAAAATCCGGTTCGTTTGCAGGAAGGGCGTACGAAGTTTGATATGACCTGGGGCAAAAGGGCGTTGGCTCCTAACTGGCGCCGGAGTTCCGTTCTGGTCGCTACGAGTGCCACACAGGAGGCGGAAGACGATCCAGCCACGAAAGAGGACGACGAGGTCGTAGATGAGGGGGCGTTACCAGCTGTTAGTACGACGGACGTTCCTCGTGATTCGACATCTCAGGCTACCATGTATACTGCGCGAGCCAATAGTCGCTATGAGTTAGGAAATACCCTGTTTTTGTCGATGGTTCTGCCCGATTCGGCGGCCGTATGGTATCGAACTGTTATTGAGGAAGATGCCACTCAAAAAGTAGCTCAGCGGGCCTTTTATGCGCTGGCAGAAGTCCAAAGAGCTCTTGGGGACAACGATTCAGCCAACCGCCTGTATCGGGACATTCTAGACAAATATCCTGACTCCGACTTCTCAGACGATGTTAGGGCCCGGCTAGGCTTGGATCCCATCGAACGGGCCGAATCCGATTCGACTATTTTGGCCATTCAAGCGTATGAAAACGCCTATATGTTCGCTAGTGAGGCCTCGCCTGAGGAAGCCATCAATCGATATTTAGAGGTGGCCTCCGACTGGGTAAAATACGAGCAAAGCGGCCAAGCGCTGCTCGGTGCCGCCACGGTCCACATGGTCTGGGCGGCTGCCGATTCGGCCAAAATCTTCTCCGCACTTCCGGTGACGGTTTCTTTTGATCGTATGCATGAGCTATGGCCCATCAAGTATGCATGGGTTGAGCCAGATTCGGTTTTAATTGCCGAAGAAGTTTTGGCTCCGGTCGTTTTGCCTGCCCCCGCCGACAGCGGGGATAATCAACCAATCGACGCCAACCGTCCGGATTCGATAGGAGTTAAATCCGACAGTGTGAACGTGATTTCACCCATAGAGGAGGCTGCACCCGACAGTGTGAAAGTCATCACACCACCTGTGGCCAATCCGTCCGAAAATCAGCCACCTCCACCGGTTTTGGCTCCTCCAGTAGACAAACCCCTAGTTGAGGCGGCCCCTCCAGATACGACCACTTCGGGCGCTGCCGCCACTCCGGTCGCGATTACTCCGGCTGCCACTCCGGTCGCAGTCATTTCGGGCGCAGTTACTCCGGCTGCCGCCACTCCGGTCGCGACAAAAGCCCCCGAGTATCGAGTTGTGGAAGGCTACGAAAGGAGAGACCCGTTATTTGTCGAAGATATTTTTACAAAGGTTGCCAACGATTATCGGGGCAAGGCTTTGGGATTAGCTGCGGAGCGAACCAGAAAGGCCCTGGTTGAGATGAGAACTCCGCCCCCTGATACCACCAAGATAGTGGCGCCCATGCCGGACCTGGCAGGTGGAGGCGTTCCGCCCGATAGCATGCGTGTGCCTGGGGCCGATTCGTTGGGGGTTGGTAATATCTTGGAAGGCAATGAGTTAGCCGGCAACGAGTTAGCCGGCAACGAGTTAGCCGGCAACGAGTTAGAAGGCAACCAGTTGGCCACCGAAGGGTTGGTAGCCCAAGGGGATTCCAGCTTGAATATGAACGATTTGGCGAATCTACCGAACTCGGATGGCATTCGAGACTCTACGGGCGTACTGATGGTGCCCACGGCGGGGTCACCTGGGGCTTTGGGGGCCAATCCAATTTCGGAGGCGTTGCCACCATCACCGCCAGCATTAGAGCAAGCGTTGCCTCAAGAAGACGTCTTCAATAGCGAAGACGAAGCGGTTGGAGCTGTGCGATCGTCTTCCAATTTAAAGCCCCTATTACCTACAGGTCGCCCAAATTTGGAGGCGGTGGGATGGACGGTGATGCTTGGAAACCACATTACCATGGAGGCTGCCCAAGCCGACCTTCAAAAGCAATCGGCCCAACTGGGTGGCGCGCGGCTCCCGATTTACTTGATTACGAATGCCGAAGGGGATCGATTGGAGTTCATTGTAGGATGGGGACTGTTCGGGTCAAAAGAACTGGCAGATGAAGCCATCGTTAAATATGATGCTTTTTTGCCTCCCCGCCGTAACCATCTGCACCTCACAGCATACACACCCCGTATGCCTTGAACAGGCCGATTCTTCGGAACCATTGCGTACCCGAATTGTACGGTCGAGTCGCCTCCGTAGGCGCAGTCCTCATCACCTTTTCCATCGAAGGAAGCGTAGAATACAGCTTCCCACCTGAATCTGGATGTCCAAAGACGAACGAGAAAAATTGAAGATTGACCGTAAACCGGAGCCTACAAAAGGCCCCAAGACTCCAGATCGTCGTCCACGCATCATGCTGTGGATCTATTTGGCGGCATTCATGGCGCTGATGTTGCACATCTTCCTGAGAATGGGCGATGTCGAGCCGCAGCGCGTAGACTATTCCCAATTCCTTGAGCAGGTCAAGAAGGGATACGTCGAAGAAGTCGTTCTCGTAAACGACCGAAAAGTAGAAGGCCTCTACACGGCGGAGGCTGTTCAGCAAGGCAAAGTTGAAGTTAAAACGATCAATCCAGGTATTTTAACTGGAAATACGCCCGAAACTCCCAATAAATTTACTTCGACTAAACCAGCGGATCATGAGCTGGTCCAGTTCCTGATCGACTATAATGCCGAACAAGGAACGGCTGGAAATCCGGAAATCGCATTTGACGCTCGTCAAGACGACGATATTTTCGGTGGGTTACTAACGTGGATTTTCCCTCTTATCATCATTATTGCGTTGTGGGTCTTTTTGATCAAGCGCATGAACCCGGGAAGCCAGGTATTAAACATTGGCAAGAACAAGGCGGTTTTGTTTGATGCGATGGGGGAGCACAAGCTCACCTTTAAGGATGTAGCCGGACTTCAAGAAGCAAAGGAAGAAGTTGAAGAGGTTGTCGAATTTCTAAAGACACCCAAGAAGTTTACCAAGTTGGGCGGTAAGCTACCTAAAGGCGTGCTATTGGTAGGACCTCCGGGAACTGGAAAGACCCTTTTGGCTAAAGCCGTTGCCGGTGAAGCCGGAACGCCTTTCTTTTCGCTTTCGGGTTCAGACTTTGTCGAAATGTTTGTTGGTGTGGGTGCGGCTCGTGTCCGCGACCTGTTTAAACAGGCAAAGGAAAAAGCGCCGTGTATCATCTTTATTGACGAAATCGACGCCATTGGCCGTTCGCGCGGAAAGGGGATGATGATGGGCGCCAATGACGAGCGCGAAAACACCCTCAATCAGCTCCTTGTGGAAATGGATGGGTTTAACACGGACAGTGGGGTCATCATTATGGCGGCCACCAACCGTCCGGACGTGTTGGACTCCGCGCTGCTACGCCCGGGAAGATTCGATCGGCAGATCCTGATTGACAAACCAGATCGTAGGGAGCGAGCTGAAATATTTAAGGTCCATACGCGGAATCTGATTTTAGGTGAGGATGTGAACGAGGAAGTTTTGGCGGGACAGACGCCGGGATTTGCTGGAGCCGAAATAGCCAACGTCTGTAACGAAGCGGCGCTTTTGGCAGCTAGGGAGAATAAGGAATCCATTGCCATGTCCGATTTCGAGCGTTCCATTGACCGGGTCATTGCCGGCTTGGAAAAGAAAAACAAGATTATTTCCCCAGAAGAGAAGAAAATCGTTGCGTATCACGAAGCTGGCCACGCCATTACGGGCTGGTATTTGGAATACACCGATCCGGTCGTAAAGGTATCGATCATCCCGCGTGGCTTAGCAGCCTTGGGATACGCTCAGTATCTACCAGAAGAGCGCTACCTATATACTAAGGAAGCCTTGTCGGACCGCATGGTCATGGCCATGGGCGGCCGTGTTGCTGAGGAAATCATTTTTGGTCAGATATCGACCGGGGCTCAAAACGACCTTGAACGAATCACGGCCATGGCCTACGCTATGGTTGTAGATTACGGCATGAGCGAGAAAATTGGGTATGTGTCCTTCAATATGTCGCGCAGTGGCAGCGACGGACCGGTGTTTAGCAAACCCTATTCGGATGAGACCGCTACCATTATCGATCAAGAAGTTAAGAGCATTATCGACGAAGTACGGGCCCGTGCTCGAGTTTTGTTAGAGCAACACGCCGACAAGCTCGAATCCATGGCGGCTGCCCTACTAGAGAAAGAAGTACTCGGTCCCAAGGAGCTGGTAGCTCTCTTGGGGACACGCCCGCATGGCGACTACGTCGAATATGAAGGCAAACCCCCAAAAGAAGAGGTTCAAGAACCTATCGTTGCTGAGGCGCCAGAATTGAACGGCAGTTCAACAGTCATCGAGGCAGAGGATTCCACCGGAGCCAGTGCATAAACGTGGTATAGCATTATATATCACTATTACTGATATTTACCCTTCTGAAGACGCATTGAAGCGGAAAATGGGTAAAAAGTGCTCTCCTCAATCTTTCTTCACGAAAGGATTCGTGTACTAATCAAAAGAGTCCTTATATTGTGAGGCTGAGACTAAATGGATCGGGGCCATTTTTCCCTGATTCTGAGTCTTTGGTATTTGACAGAAACAACACGGTAATTATTCGTGCCTACGATCCAACAACTGGTTCGAAAAGGGCGTAAGCCTAAAGTAAATCAAACAAAGTCTCGTGCTTTGGATTCCTGTCCACAGCGTCGTGGCGTTTGTACTCGTGTATACACCACGACTCCTAAGAAGCCGAATTCGGCCCTTCGGAAAGTGGCGAAAGTCCGTTTGACCAACGGAATTGAAATCATTGCCTATATCCCGGGCGAAGGTCACAACCTCCAGGAGCACTCTATTGTGCTCGTTC
>CALEEY010000038.1 GCA_937877085.1 uncultured Bacteroidota bacterium | reverse complement strand
GCCCACCTTGCTGAGCTGGACAATCACATTCTGGCTATCGAGTCGGACGGAGGCGTTTTTGCCCCAATCGGCTTTGGGTTTTCAGGAAGCGAAGCGGCTTTAGCTACCGTCACGCAGATCGGCAAACTACTGAATAAGATAAATTCCGGTACGATTACGGCCGGTGGTGGTGGGGCTGACATCGGCCCGATTATGTCCTTAGGAGTTCCGGGAATGGGGCTGAACGTGGACGGTTCAAAATATTTCGACTACCATCACACAAACGCTGATTACGTGGATAAGCTAGACCCTGTAGAAGTCGCTAAGTCGGTGGCTACCATGGGTGTTATGGCGTTTGTTGTTGCGGATATGCAGCAGAGGCTCCCGCGGTAAATTGTCGCACACGTGGCCAATGATTCGTCGTGCTCGTGCGTAGGGGCGGCCTAGACGTCGAAGTTAGCGGAACGGGCATAAAAAATAAGTGGTGGCGGGCCGAAGGCCCACCACTCAAAGAGTCTGCATTGTCCTGCGCGTAGGCGGGCACTGCACTAAATAATAGAGCAACCAGCAGAAGGAGGTAAGCGAAACGAAGGCGCATTTCGTAACTCAATCAAATAGTTCATTCTCCGGTAATACAAAGACGGCTAGGAGATTTTATACGGTGTAGCAATCCCTATGCCTCTTTATTTCTAGAAGACCTGGTCGCCCGCGTTAAGAACAGTCAGCTTTCGTCGATAAATAAGTCATAGTGCAATAGGCTGTGATGCGTATTCCGGTCGAATGAAGCCACCGATTCCGGTTGAAAGAAGCCACTGATTCCGATCGAACGAGGCCACCCATTCCGGTTGAAAGGAGCCACCTAATCCGGTCGAAAGGAGTCCACTTTGTGGTCTGGTGCCGGAATGGGTGGCTGCATTGCGCCGGAATGGGTGGCCGGGAACACCGGAATATGCATGTCGTTATCGTGGGCGTGAACAATAACGACACATGAAAACGCTGAAAATCCTCATTCTTTGGGTGATGTTTTGGGTGGCAATACCTGGGCAAGTCTATGGCCAGGAACATGTTACGGTTACCGCACAAAGTGGAGACGGGATTTACACCCTATTGAGAAAAAATGGAGCTCAGCCTACGCCCTCGGCTATAGCTGAATTCAAGGCACTGAACGCCAAAGCTTTAGATGGACGTGATGTGCTGCAAGCTGGACGCTCATACCGCGTACCGTCCTCTGGAAAAACATATCCCATCTTTGGTTCTGCGTACGAAAAAGTTGTGGTGACGGGCAATAGCCTAAAGGGCCATGTGTATTACATCGATGGTGGTCACGGGGGCCCAGACCCCGGATCGGTAGGAGAGTTTGAGGGGCGCCAACTTCCCGAGGATGAAATTGCGTACGATACGGCGCTGCGTTTGGCCCGAAATTTAATTCAGGAAAGCGCAACCGTATATATCATTGTACGCGACGATGACGACGGGATTCGGGATACGGAGACGTTTAAAGTGGACACGGATGAGTACTATTTGGGAGGAGAAAAAATAGTCCGAAGTCATACCCAGCGGCTACGAGATCGCACCCGGATTGTAAATCGCCTCTATGATGAGAACAAGAGTTGGGCTAAGAGCCAACAGATGATTTCGCTCCATGTAGATGCCTACGGCGGCCGCGTCGAACCCCAAATTGATGTGCACTTTAAGGCCGCAAGTAGAGGCGGCTATGCGCTTAGCCGATCACTTCGCGATACCATGACCGCGAAATATGCGGAATTTCAGCCCAATCGAGTCTATAAAGGCGGAATCGATGATTCTGCCAACTTGTTTGTGCTAAACAACTCTAAACCAGTTGCCGTACTGATCGAACTGGGAAATATTCGCCACTCGGGCGATCAATACCGACTCGTAAAGCCAGCCAACCGGCAAGCGATTGCAGACTGGCTCAGAGATGGCCTGTTGAAAGACGCCAGCGGGAAGAAGCTCTAAAATAGCGGGGCGTTACCGATCTGGACGCCACAACCTACTTCCTGACTTGAACCGAATGCGATTTCGGAAGCCCATCTACTTCAACCTGGATGAAGTACGTTCCCGATGGAACGGATGCTGCTTTCCAAATCGACTCGTTTTGACCAGCCTCTCGTTGGCCACTGAATAGGGTCTTAACTTCCCTTCCCAGCGCATCAAAAACAGAGGTTTTTACCATAGATCTCTTCGAAAGCGAATAGGAAATGGTTGTCCAATCGGTTAAGGGGTTTGGATAGGCTGAAAGCTTGAAGTCTCCTTCGGGAAGGAGGGACCGCTCGATCGAGGTAGCATTTGGATCGATCACAATAAACTGCCCCATCATTCCTCCATCCTCGTGTCCTAAAAAATGACAGTGGTACATGTAGGGCGTTGTGGGATCAGCGAAATCCTCGAATTTTGTTATGAATCGAACCGTCTCTCCTGGGTAGACCAATACCACATCCTTCCATCCTCGTTCGTTAGGCGGCGGAGCATTTCCGGAACAGTCTAGAATTTGGAATTGAATATCGTGAATGTGAAATGGATGCGGGCCCCCAGTTAAATTCGAAATCGACCAGATTTCGGTATCACCTAGTTAGGAAGCCCAATAAAGGCAACCGCCGCCTACGTTATGGCTATTACACCGACCGCGATAGGCGCAAACCGTGCAATAATCTTCCCATTGGAAGGTACCAGTCTTTCAACAGAAGCAGCAACCGTGGATGTCTGGGCGCCCGAGGGGGCGGAAAAGGTGGATGTCCGGGAGCCAGAAGGAGAGGTGAACGCATTCAAATCCGATGCTAATGCCGCCGCATTTTCATATCGGTTATCTGGATTCTTGGCCAAGCAGCGTGCAACAACGGCCGAAAGGCCTTCAGGAACGTCCGGATTTACGCTTCTAGCCGTAGGCGGGTCTTCATTGATAATGGCGTAGATCATGGCGGCCTCGTATCCGCCTTCGACCGTCCGACGACCGGTGAGCAACTCGTATAACACAATGCCTAATGACCAGACGTCTGCGCGGACATCGACATCTTCACCTTTTGATTGTTCGGGGCTCATATACGCCGCCGTACCAATCGTAGAGCCCGCTTTCGTCAAATCTGAGGATTCATTGAGCTTGGCAACACCAAAGTCCAGGATTTTTACTTCATTACGGCTGGTCACCATAATGTTAGCTGGCTTAATATCTCGATGAACGATGCCCGCTTCGTGCGCGCAAGCCAACCCACTTGCAATTTGCAGCCCGATGCTCGTGGCTTCATCGACAGTCGGGGGGTGTTGGTTAAGCAAAGACTTCAACGTCTGTCCATCGTAATAACTCATTACAATAAACAGGTGACCATGCTCGTCTTCGGCGATATCGTGAATGGTGCAAATATTGGCGTGATCCAATGCCGAAGCTGCTTTTGCCTCCTGCATGAACCGCCGTTTGGACTTTTGATCGGTGCTCAAATTGGGTGGTAAAAACTTGAGAGCAACGATGCGTCCTAACTTGGTATCTAGCGCTCGATACACCACTCCCATGCCGCCAGAGCCTAGCTGCTCTTGTATTTCATACTAGCCAACGGTTCGTCCGATCATGTTGAGGCTCGATGCGTTCTTTCTGGGGTGGAATGGCTGTCCTAGAATAATGGATTAGAACCGCTTTCTCAATGGCTACGGTCAAAGTAAAATGTATAAAAAAAGGGGCGCGAACTCCGTTCGCGCCCCTTCAAAGGCTATGAATAGCCTAAAAACGTTAGTTCATGGAAGCAGCAGCTTCTTCAACCGAATCAAAATCTTCAAATACAGGACCTAGAAGTCGGGTTAACAAGAATAAATTCTTGATCCGATCTTTCATCCCAGCGAGCTTTACCTCGCCATCGGCTTTTTTCATAGTGGTCAAAGCGCCAATGAGGGCGCCAATTCCCGATGAATCCATGAAGTCAGCTTTCGAAAGGTCAATCACGACCTTCAGTTTACCGCTGTCGCGAAGTTCCTCCAGTTTTTCCTTGAATGCAGGTCCTTCGATGCTGCCAAGAAATTTACCAGAGATATAGATGACGACGGCGTGATATTTCTCACTTGTAGAAAAAGGCATAGTTAAATCTAGAAAAGAATGACGTTCAGGTTCGGCAGACAGACGCTACCTTTCAAGAATACAATTGTCAAGTCCGGTTACAAATTATGCTTAATTAAGTCGTTTTACAACGAGCATTGTAATATCGTCATTTTGCGGTGCACCAGCAGCATGTTTTTTAACAGCTGCGTAGACCGTGTCGATATAAGCCTGGGCAGATACGTCGCCCATATTTTTTAAGATCCCTTCCAATCGTTCCTCTTCAAACTGCTCATGTGCGTGGTTCATGGCCTCTGTGACACCATCGGAGAAAATAAATAGTGTATCGCCCTTTCCAAGAATAATGGAATCTTCTTTATATTTTTGTGAACCTATAAAACCGACAACCAATCCGCCAATGGTCAGCATATCAAGGGATCCATCGGCGCGGTGCACATACGGTTTGTTATGGCCGGCGTTGGTGAATCTGAATTGACCAGATATGGCGTCCAAAACGCCGTAAAACAAGGTGACAAACGAGCCACGCCGAATATTGTCGGAAAGCAAGCGGTTGGAACGCTCCACCGTTTCGTGTACTGAAAGACCAAATTGGGCTTGACCCCGAAGGGTGGCCTGGCAATTAGCCATCAGCAAAGAAGCGCCCATTCCTTTACCGGACACATCGCCGAGGGCCATCCCCCAATGGTAATCGTCAATCTTAATGTAATCGAAGTAATCTCCTCCAACGCTTTGAGCCGGGATGGATACTCCCGCTACATCGAAACCCAAAATGGTTGGAGCCTTAGAGGGGAGAAGATTCGTCTGGATCTCATATGCCAGACTTAATTCTTGGTGGACGGTGGCTAGTTTTTTCTCTTCTTCATACAGACGAGCCGTCTCAATTACTTGTGCCGACTGGCCAGCCAAAATGGAAAGCAATCGCTGATCTTCGATCGAGAATTCGCCACCACGTTTTTTATTGTACAGCGTTAGAATTCCGACCAGTTTGGAATTGACCTGGAGCGGAACGGAAACGAGCGAGCGGACCGTGCCGCTCCAGTTTACGCCCGAAAACCGCGCATCATTAAGAGGATCGTTAATGACCAACGGTTTACGATTGATATACATCCAACCCAAAAGATTCTGATCGGGCGAGTAAGCTTCCCGATCTCCCGAGCTAGCCATGGTTCAGACGAGCGTTTTGGTAGGATCGGACGCATCGTCACCAACCAACGTAATGACACCTTGCTCTGCGGATATCGCCTTTATCGAGCGCTTTATGATGGTTCGAATGACTTCATCCGTACCATGGGAGGAACTGATAGCTATAGAAAGTTCATTGAGTACGGAGAGCTCTTCAACTGCTCGGCGAAGTTGTTGATTTTCTCTTTCGAGAGGGGACAAAATTTCGGGATTCGAATCGGACATGGAATTTTATAGACTATCAGGCACTAAGGTATGATTACGACACTAAAAAAGGAAGAATTTAACAGCTAACCTTTGTACGTTTGACTGCCTACGCGCGACGGATCCCACTTGATTCAAACGCGTTGCCTTGAATCACCCCATCTATTTTTTTGGTACTTGACCGGATGCGGTCTCTCGGACGGCTCAATCATTACTATTGGCGGTACAAACATCTGTTCATTCCTGGACTGTTGTGCGCCGTTGCGTCTTCTGCGTTTGCTATTGTCGTACCGATTGTGGTTCGTCAAGCAGTGGATAGTATTCCCCGATTCGTGACCACGTACCGCGCCTTTCAAGGTACTCCGGTAGAAAACTTTCTTTACGCCGATTTTTTTACATCGCTCGCCACATACGGTGGAATTATAATCTTACTTAGTATCGGGAGTGGAATATTTTCGTTTCTGACGCGGCAGACCGTTGTGGTAGCTTCGAGGCACATCGAATATGACCTACGAAATCGATTGTACAGCCAGCTTCAGGCTCTGAGCCAAGATTTCTATATGCAACACCCAACTGGGGACATTATTACCCGCAGCACGAGCGACATCGAACAAGTCCGCCGTTACATCGGTCCTGCCATCATGTACACGACCAGAGCGCTTGTTACGATTGTTATCGCCATTTCCGTCATGTTTGTGATATCGCCCAAATTGACTTGGTATACCTTAATACCGATGCCTTTTTTGGCGTTTTCCGTGTTTTTGGTGGCTGGAATGGTGCACTCCAGAAGCGATGCGCTCCAGCATCAGTACTCGATTTTAACTTCTCGAGTTCAGGAAGCACTCTCTGGGATTAGGGTTCTAAAAGCCTATGTTCGGGAATCTGCAGAGGCCGAAGCTTTCGACCTAGAAAGCGCCGAATACCGGAGAAAGAGTTTGTCTTTGGCATTAGTGGAGGCTGCCTGGCGTCCTGTTTTCTTGACCTTGGTGGGTATTTCAACGTTGATCGTGGTGTGGGTAGGCGGATCGCTCGCTATTGCTGGCGAAATCAGTATTGGGAACGTTGCAGAGTACATTATTTACGTGTCCATGATGACGTGGCCCGTTGCATCTATGGGATTCGTGATTACTATGGTTCAGAGGGCTTCCGCCTCCATGGTTCGCCTGAACGATATTTTTGATGCGAAGCCCAGCATCGTTTCGATTCCAAATGCACCTGAGTCGGGGATTGTCGGGGATATTACCTTTTCAAACGTTTCATTTACCCATTCCTCGAGCGACGTGAAAGCGCTTGATTCGGTGTCTTTTAAAGCCGAAAGTGGGTCAACGCTGGCCATTGTTGGGAGGACAGGTTCAGGGAAAACGACCCTGGTAGAAATGATTCCGAGATTGCTGGATGCCCAATTTGGGTCTGTTCAAATCGATGGTGTAGACGTTAAAAATTTGTCTGTTGAAAAACTTCGGGGAGCCATCGGGTATGTCCCTCAGGACGTTTTTTTGTTTTCCGATACGCTGTCTGAAAATATTTCTTTTGGGCGGCTGGGTGCCGACCTATCAGAAATTGAGCGAGCGGCCGAAGAGGCTGATATCCTCGAAAACATTGATTCCTTCCAAGATGGATTTAAGACGATGG
>CALEEY010000037.1 GCA_937877085.1 uncultured Bacteroidota bacterium | reverse complement strand
CTTTCACCTTCGGTCACTTGGATATTGTGGAGCGCGCCAGCCGGATTTTTGATACGGTGGTGGTTACTATTGCCCGTAATTCGAGCAAAAACGCCCTTTTTACACCGACGGAAAGAAAGAACCTAATTGATCAATGTACCACCCACCTAACGAACGTGCGGACCGAAACGTTTGACGGATTGTTGGTCGAATTTGCTGAAGAGTGCGGGGCCAGCGCATTGGTCAGAGGGCTTCGACAAGTGTCCGATTTTGACTATGAATTTAGAATGGCGTTCGCAAATAGACGATTGGCGCCCGAGATTGAGACGCTTTTTTTGATGACGAACGAACATCATGCCTTAATAAGCGCATCTATTGTACGTGAGATTCACCTTCACGGTGGAGATATTTCCTCTTTCGTTCCGGAAAAAGTGCTCATGGAAATGAATCGTAAGACACTACACCCCTGAATTATCCATACTGGCTTGAAAACTATACATTTTAACGATCGCGTGGAGTCCATGCAGCCGTCGGCTACATTGGGAATGACGGCAGCAGCAAAAAATCTAAAAGCGGCCGGTCATTCTGTGATTGGCCTGAGTGCGGGAGAACCTGATTTCGATACCCCTGCACCCGTTGCCGAAGCCGGAATTGGAGCCATTAGAAATGGACAGACGCGCTATACGAATAACCCTGGGATGCCCGAGCTACGGAAAGCGATCGCTCGAAAACTCTTGGTCGAAAATGGGTTGGAATACGATCCGGAGCAAATAATCTGCTCCAATGGCGCTAAACAATCCGTTGCTCTCGCCATTTCCGTTTTATGTCAAGATGGAGATGAAGTCCTTATTCCTGCTCCTTATTGGGTTAGTTACCCCGAAATGGTTCGGTTTGCGGGGGGAATCCCGGTATTTATACCTACCTCGGTGGATTCCAACTACCTGTTGGCGGCCAAGGATTTAGAGGCGGCCATTACCGCGAAAACCCGCATTTTGATTTTGTGTTCGCCCTCGAATCCAACAGGAAGTGTCTATTCGCAGTCGCAGCTTGAAGAGTTGGCTGCCGTACTAAGGAAGCACCCGGACGTTTTTGTGATATCGGATGAGATTTACGAGCACATTGTCTACGACGCCAAACACTGCTCTATCGCTTCGTTTGAAGGGATGAAGGATCAGACCATTACGGTGAATGGATTTTCGAAAGCATATGCCATGACCGGTTGGCGTTTGGGCTATTTTGCCGCCAGAAAAGATATTGTACGTGCTGCCGATATGTTGCAAGGCCAAATGACTTCCGCGCCGTCGACCATCGCTCAGGTGGCGGGTGTCGCCGCGCTTGGACTAGACCATGCAGTGATCCAGTCGATGGTGGATCAGTTTCGGAAGCGAAGGGACATGGTAGTCCATTCATTACGGCAAATACCCGATGTTAAATGTCCATTACCGGAAGGAGCTTTTTACGTTTTCCCTGATGTAGGAGCTTATATCGGAGGAAAGACAACGTCTGGTCGATCCATTAATAATTCCACAGACCTGTGTATGTACATTCTTGAGGAGCACGGGGTGGCATTAGTACCTGGCGAAGCGTTTGGGGAGGATCGGGGTATGCGGATCTCATATGCGGCATCTGATGAAGACCTAGTGGAAGCGTGTAAGCGTATCCACGCTGCGTTTTCGGGAATCGTGCGGGTTCGTAAATGACGGAACCCACGATCCAAAATGAACGATACTGGCTTCATTTACTGCTCTTTTTTCTGACCGTTTTGTCCACCACGTGGGCAGGGGCAGAAATGACCGGGCGGTTTTTGATTTATGAAAGTGCTTCGCCTTTGTTTTCAATCGCGGGAATTCCAATTTCCTGGGCGTTCATTCTGGATGGTTTCACCTTTGGTGGTTCGTTATTGTTATTCCTAACCGTGCACGAGTTTGGCCACTATTTTGCCGCTCGACGTCACGGCGTTTTAACCTCGCTACCCTACTATATTCCTTTTCCATTTAATGGAATCGGGACTTTTGGCGCGGTAATTAGGATAAAACAGCAAATACCTTCGACCAGGAAGCTTTTTGATATCGGTGCGGCCGGACCGCTTGCTGGATTCGTAGTCGCTTTGCTTGTGCTTGTTGTGGGATTCGCAACGCTCCCGACACCGGATTATCTGGAGGGCATGCCCGGTCACGACAGGCTGAAAGAGTACATTGCCCAGAACGGATCCTTTCCAGACGAAATGCCGCAAGAGTCCGTAGAAAACGGAAACGTCACGTTGATGGTAGGTATGACGCCGCTCTACTGGATTTTATCCAAGTTTTTTACTGACGTTCCACCCATGTGGGAAATGTATCACTATCCACTGCTCTTTGCTGGATGGCTTGGATTGTTTTTTACGGCCCTCAACTTGCTGCCCGTGGGACAGCTAGACGGTGGGCACATAATGTATGCTTTGGGGCGGCCCAAGTGGCACAGTCGGTTGGCCAAATCATTTGTTTTGTTGTTGCTCCTGTCGGGCGGAATTGGGTTTATCCACGAAATGAAGCCGGTATTCTGGTCCTGGGACCCGCTGTTAGGCGAATTTTTATGGCCGGTTTTGTCCGGCATTATCTTTTTATATCTCTACAAGATATTTGAAGGCTCGTTCAAGCTCATTGCGCCTAGTTTAATCGTATTGGTTGCTGCTATTGCTGCGGGGTCCTCCGTTAAGGGAATCGTAGATCACATGGGATACAGTGGCTGGCTCGTTTGGTGCCTTCTGATCATTCTCTTGATCCGAGTCGACCATCCTCCAGTGCTATACATGGAACCCCTGACGAAGAATAGGAAGATGCTCGCAATCCTAAGTCTAATTATTTTTGCCCTGTGCTTCAGCATAAAGCCGCTGTACATTGGGTAGGCCCCAGGCCGTTTGGGGTATTAGGTACTCAAGGTTTGGAGGTTCAAGAACTCAGGACTTTTTAGCCAACTCACGAAACGTAACCATATCGATCTCGTTCGTTACCGACTCCTTTCTTTCTCAAAGCATTTCTTCGGTACGTCAAGGACAAGATGAGATATCGGTTTATTAGATCGTTTTTGCTGATTGTGGCAACCGCTTGGGTGGTGGCTGGGTGCGATTCCATGCCCGGTACGGAGGATGGCGCTCAAAATGCGCCAGAAGTACACCCAAGCACCGGTTTTGTATCGCCGGAGATCATTGACACCGATCGATTGGACTTCGTGAACGGAAAAGCAACGTCGGAAGTCACTGTTTCAATAGATTTATTTGATGAAGACCGGGACTTATCAAGAGTCTATGTGGTGATTCAGTCCCCGGTCAACGGGGCAGATCCAGCTGGTGAAGTCGTTTTAAATGTGTCGAATAATGGTTCTCGATCCATATCCGTCCCGTTGGAAATTTCTGAAGGAGCCTCCGGCGTTTATCAGGTTGTGGTCTTTGCAGCCGATACCGGCGAGCGAATAAGCAACCGGATTTTTGGATCTGTGCTTCTGACGGCAGGTAGTGAACCTCCAGTTATTACTCAAATCGATATTCCAGCCTCCGTAACGAGGCCTAGCGCCGGCCAGCCAGCCATCAGCGTATCCATGGTGGCTCTTGTCGATGACCCAGACGGCCGGGAAAACATTCTTCGCGTGGAAGTACTCGTCAATGGAGCCGTGACACTGAATCTGTGCGATGATGGCAGCCAGGGAACGTGTAATTCAGGATTTGGAGTAAGCGGAGACACTTTGGCTGGAGACAGTAGGTTTACATTGACCATCCAGCTGGATTCAAACAATTCCCCTGGAAATAATATTTTCGAGTTTACGGCAGTTGACCGGTCTGGGCTGCGAAGTGCGCCGATTACGAAAACAATTGTGGTGAATTGATGATTGGTAAAGGATTTAATACGGCGGCCCCTTTTCTAGCGACGTTTACGGCGGCTCTACTAATTGCATGGTGTGTTTTGCCGCAGCAATCAGCCGCTCAACGTGCGTTTATGGAAGGGGCCCCTGATTTGATGCGGTCCACCGGGGCCAACGCGAATGCGTTGGTAGCGAGTCCGTTTGGAATATTGAACAACAGTATTGCTAACCTCAATGCGGAAAACGGATCGATTTGGGTCGGTCCCTTTTTAAACTTTTCAAATGATGAGGGAGCTTCGTGGTATCGACCAGAGACGGACTCGTTGTTTGGAACCACCAATCGGCTTTTCTCTATTGATATGGATGGCGATGTGATCGTTGCTGGGATAGGCAGGAACGATGTAGTCGGGGGGCAGGGTATTCAAACGGCCGCAGGTTTTTTAATTTCTGAAGACGGTGGCCTCTCGTTTCAGTACCGTTATCCGCAGTTGGACGGCCCAGAAGACGATACAGAGGTTTATGGCGTATCTGTTTTACCTGCTCTACCTGTAATCGTGCCTCAGCAAAGTCCGCCTTTTGACATCGATTACGAGCCAAATAGGGGAGAGTTGTGGGTCGCGGGATGGGCCAGTGGCGTTCGAAAAAGTAAAGATTTGGGCCGCACTTGGAGCCGTGTAGTATTGCCACCCGACAACTTAGATGTGATTAGCCCCGAAATTCCTTATTCATTTTCAGTTGAGCCGCAGCGCGGAAGTAACGGGTCCCTAAACCACATGGGTTTTTCCGTGTTGGTCGATCGTCAGGGGCTGGTTTGGGCAGGGACGGCGGGAGGATTGAACGTTTCTACCGATAGCGGCTTGGCGTGGCGTCGTTTTAAGGCAAACGGTACGAGTCAATCCTTAACGGGAAACTGGATTATTTCTCTCGAAGAACAGGTCACGACTACCCCTTCAACCATTTGGGCGGCGTCGTGGAATACGGGCGAATCTGGAGGATCGGCTGGCCAATATGGTGTTTCGATTCTCGAAAATGGCGGGGATAGTATCCGTCAAACGTTGCTCGGGGAGAAGGTCTATGACTTCGCTTTTGACGGGAATACAACCTATGTAGCGGGCGATAACGGCCTGTTTATTTCGAAAGATGGTGGGAAATCCTGGGATTCTATCTCCCAGTTTAAAGAATCCGGTGGAGCAAACAGGGTTGTGCGGCCCCATTCGAGTGTGTTTTCAGTTGAAGTCGATGCCGGAATATTATGGGTTGGCACCTCAGACGGGTTGTTACGTTCTGAAAATGGGGGTCGCAGCTGGACCATTTTGCATGTTAACGTTCCCCTTCATCCGGAGCAGTCGTCGAGTTCCGTCCCCGATGTGGACACGTATGCCTATCCAAATCCTTTTTCGAGGGGGGACGATTCGTTTGTCCGAATTAAATATGAAGCATCGACTGCTTCGGGAGGCACCATCCGGATTTTCGATTTTGGAATGAACGTGGTTCGGGAGTTGAAAGTAGAATTTCAGAATGGAGTTAATGAATCCATGTGGGATGGAATGAATTCGTCTGGCATTCCTGTTCCTAATGGGACTTACTTTTACGAAGTAAATGCAGGTAGTAGTCGGTTTAGGGGCAAAATTTTGGTTATTGAATGAAAGCTATCACTACGTGCGGTTATCTTTTCCTTTTGCTCTTGGTGGCCCCCAAGGCAGAGGCTCAGTATGCAGGGTCCTTTGCTCGGATGGGCTTTGGAGCCCGCGGAATAGCCATGGGAAACGCGCTCGCCGCGGACAGCCAAAATGAAACGAGCCCGTATTACAATCCGGCGTTTTCTCCGCTGGGAGCGAGCCAAAAAATCGAAGTTTCCGTCGCCTCGTTGAGTTTCGATCGGTCACTTCAGTTTTTACAGCTTAGCGCTCCGTTGCAAAAAAAGGCTGGATTTGCGCTTGGAATCATTCATGCGGCGGTTTCCGATATTGATGGTCGAGACAACAGCGGTTTTCACACGGCTAATCTTTCAGTCGACGAGTATGCCGGCTTTTTATCCTTTGGACTCAAGTTTTCGAGCAAGATAAGCGGCGGAATTAGCCTCCAAATGTTTCAAACCGATTTGTTCGACGGCTTAACGCCAGCCAGAACCATAGGACTTGATGTGGGCCTTGTGTACAAAATACGCCCATCCTGGAGCATTGGACTGGTTGCTGACGATCTTTTGGCCCGTTATTCCTGGGATTCCTCCGATCTGGGAGGGAGCGGACGCACCATTACAGATTCTTTTCCTAGGCGCATACGGCTAGGGGTTTCAACGTACCAATTTGACGGAAAGCTTTCCATTCACGGCGAGTTGGAGTCCAGATTTGCAAACGTGCGCTTAGAATCTAGAATAACGCGTATTTTCGGAGATTCCCCGGCAGAAACGAGCGAAGAAACGACCCTGACTGCTCAAGAATTTCGATTTAGATCTGGCCTCGAGTTTACTCCACTACCTGGATTTGCCTTTCGAGCGGGTATCGAACAGCTTGGGCCAGAGGTTTTAGATTCCATCCGCCCGTCGGTAGGATTTATGGGCGAACAGAAAGTAGGGGAGCTAAAAATTCGGGCCGAATATGGATTTGCATATGAGGCCCGAGCCGCCGGCAAATTACATTTGGTTAGTCTAATTTTGTTTTTGTAAAAAAAATAACGTTGATGATGCGCACTTTATTCGTATTGATTGTGTTTTTTTTCGCCTACTCCGTGCAGGCGCAAGATTCCGGATTGTCCTTTCTCCGAGTCGGCCCAGATGCTAAATCTTTGGCGCTCGGAGACGCTGGCGTGGCGTCGGCAGAAGGTGCATATGCTACTTACTGGAATCCAGCGGGCCTCGCTAGACCAGGCACTAGGGAGGTAGCCTTTTCTCACCATATTTGGATTGCAGACGTGCGAACACTGGCCCTGCAGGGCGCTTTTTCTTTGGGGAAAAAGACAGGATTAGGGCTTTTTGTTGTCGCTACGGGTTCGGGAGATCTGGAGGCAAGGACGGCGCCGGGCGCGTCCGATGGGTTTTTTAATGCCCAATTTGTGAGTACGGGGCTTTCGCTCGGGCATTCCTTCGGACGGCTAAGAGCAGGAGCAACCATCAAGTATTTATCGGAGCGCATTTTCACTAACTCCGCTAATGGATATGCATTTGACTTCGGATTACAGACCTCTTTTTTAGACGAGAGTGTTTTGGCCGGAGTCACGTACTCGAATCTTGGCAAAATGGACGAGCTTAATGTGGTGGCTACCAAACTGCCCAAGCTATTCAGATCGGGGATTGAATTTTTCCCCTTTAGGGTTCTTATGGAAGCAGACGGATCTCCCATGTTAAACACATCGGTGTTGCTAGAGTACTCACGCAACTTTGCTACGGAACAGACCCAGATTCATGTTGGGCTGTCGGCCGAGGTCTTGGAAACCGTTTCTGCTAGGCTGGGCTACTTGTCCAATGACGCACTTCGTTCCTTTTCTGCAGGCTTGGGGATCGATATATCCAACCTATTGGTTGACTACGCCATAATCCCGTTTGAGGACGGATTTGGAGGCCCAGCCCACATCATGACGGTGGCCTATTCGTTCTAGAAGGCTTTAAAAACGCTTTCCAGGGCGTCTAGCCCCCATCCGGTAGCCCCAGACCTGATGCGTAGGGAGCACCAAAGATCTAACATCATCATTTGGGCAGCGTGAATGGGAACGGCAATCCAAAAGCTTCTGGAGCGCCACACAAGCGCACCAATGGCTACTCCGCCTACAATGGAAAGCAAGGCCTCGGGAAGTGGTTTATTGAAATGCAGTAGGGCGAATGGCATGGCTTGAATAAAAATGGCCATGATTCCAAACGACCGGGCGGTTCCGAAAAGGACAAACCCACGCCACAAGTACTCCCATCCGAGCCAATAGAAAAGGAATAGCGATTCATAGATCAAAAATGGTTTCCAATGGTGGGCGGCTGCGGAATAATGGGGATACGATGCCTGAAACTCAGTCGAATCCGATAGAATCCACGTACCAACGAGCACTAAGGGGAGATAAATCGCCGTCATTTTCAGCGCAAATGAGTAATCTCCTGCGCCCAGTCCCATTCCTTTCCAAGAAGTCTTAAAGCCCCACTTCAAGATGGCAATCGGGACCAAAAAACCAAGCACACCTTGCATTCCGAACCACCAGGCCCACGACGCCAAACCGTTCCCTGCAACGTCTAGTTGCGGTGCAACAGTAGTGCGGAAAAAACCTCTATCGCCCACATTCATCTGAAGGATGACCAACAAAGCGGCAGCTAGAAGCACCACAGCAGCCTGGGTATCGACGGTACGAACGGCGCGTTGTACTCGACTCCATTCGTCTTTAAGCGAAAGACCCATGGTTTTTAGGATTCGTTATGCTAAATGTGCCTTTCTGCGTGATAGGAGCTTCGCACCAGGGGACCGCTTTCTACGTGTTCGATGCCTTTTGCTTCGCCCATCTCCTTGTACCACTTGAACTTATCGGGGTGAACATACTCGATTACGGGTAAATGCATCCGAGTTGGCTGCAGATATTGACCAATGGTCATTACGTTGAGTCCGATAGTAACAAAATCATCCATTAGCGCCAAAACTTCGTCGTCGCGCTCTCCCAACCCAACCATGATCCCGCTTTTTGTACGAAGACCCTGTTCCTTGGATTTTTTTAATACGTCCAAAGATCGCTGATAGATAGCTTGTGGCCTGACCTGTTTGTACAACCTAGGAACGGTCTCCACGTTGTGGTTCATGACTTCTGGTCGGGCATCAATTACGAGTTGAAGGGCTTCCCAAACGCCACGAAAATCAGGAATCAAAACTTCTATAGTCACCCCAGGAATTTCTTCCCGTAGTCGCTTAAGAGTCTCGGCGAAAATGGGAGCTCCGCCGTCTTTACGTTCATCTCGATTAACGCTCGTGATCACGGCATGCTTAATTCCCATGGTTTTGGCGGCAGTCGCGACGCGATTGGGTTCGTCCCAATCTAGTCCTTCATCCGGCCGGCCGGTCATGACGGCACAAAATCCGCAACTTCTCGTGCAGACATTTCCCAAAATCATGAACGTTGCGGTTCCTGCCGTCCAACATTCGCCCATGTTGGGGCACCTTGCACTCTGGCAAACGGTGTGCAAACCATTGGATTCAATGGTATTAACAAGGTTTTTGTACGTCTCGCCGTAAGGCAATTTCACCCGTAGCCAATCAGGTCTATTTCCACGAATGTTTTCCACCTGGGACACGCTGATAACTGGAAGCTCCAACATTCCATCCCCGCTCGACAGATCCTCGGATGAAGCGGTACGTAATTTTACCTCGCCTGGGCGGAGTCCTTTGTTTTTCTCTTGCCTTTCTGCCATAATAAATCGGTCGATTACACGTGAACTACCTGAATAATAGTGCTAAAAACAAACATTTGGAGGTTCTTTAAGATCCCCTGAATGCGGTAAACACCGGATGAAGTTTCCATCTGAAACGCTATCTTGGAGGAAACAGAAATCTTGATCGCGCATTTTTGCGCCCTTTTTTAAAAGCATCTCACTTTTATGGGAAAAGCACCTTCCAAGTCTATCGGTCCCAACGACGTTGAACAAATCTATATTCAGCATACAAATGCAATGGGCATGATGCCCATCGTGCTAGGCATGCAATCAAGTGGAGGGATCAACTTGATAGACGAACGATCCGGTCGCTCCTATATGGATTTTTTTGGATTTTATGCCTCCAGCGCTGTCGGAATGAATCATCCGAAAATGACGAATGATGAGGAATTCAAAAACCGGTTGATGGACGCGGCGCTGAACAAGGTGACCAACTCAGACATTCGAACCGTACACATGGCTCGATTTCTCGACACCTTCGGTCGCGTGGCCAAGCCGGACTATCTGCCGTATGCCTTTTTTGTGTCAGGTGGTGCGCTTGCGGTCGAAAACGCGCTTAAAACGGCCTTCGATTGGAAAGTCCGGAAGAACTTTTTGAAGGGGTATCGAAAAGAAGTTGGGCATAAAGTGCTCCATTTCGATCAGGCATTTCATGGCAGAAGTGGGTACACCCTTTCCTTGACTAATACGGCGGATCCTCGGAAGACCATGCACTTTCCGAAATTTGATTGGCCACGTGTGTCAAACCCCAAAATCGTATTTCCAATCGATAAAAATCTGGAGGACCTGATTCGGAGGGAAAATGTAGCTCTGAATCAAGCGAAACAGTATTTCACTTCAATGAAAGACGAAATCGCTTGTATTATTATTGAGCCGATTCAGGGTGAGGGCGGAGATAATCATTTCAGAAAAGAATTTTTACAGGCGTTAAAGGACCTTTGTATTGAGAATGACGCTTTGTTGATCTTTGACGAGGTTCAGACCGGCGTGGGTATGACAGGCCACATGTGGGCCCATCAAGCGATAGGGGTCGAGCCAGATATCATCGCATTTGGTAAGAAAACACAGGTTTGTGGCATCTTGGCTGGAAAACGTTTGGATGAAGTTGAGGGCCATGTTTTCAAAATGGGGAGTCGAATAAATTCGACTTGGGGCGGAAACCTAGTAGACATGGTTCGCTTCGACAAAATCCTTGAGATCATCGAAGAAGATGGTTTGGTTGAAAATGCTCGCACGGTCGGGGACCATCTCACCACGCTGCTGCACGCATTAACCCATGAAACCAATTCGGTTACCAATGTTCGAGGCCTCGGGCTCATGTGCGCTGTAGACCTTCCTACGCCCGAATTCAGAGATCGATTGTTACAACGTTGCTTTGACGAAGGGATGATCATTTTAGGTTGTGGATCTTGCTCTATCCGCTTTAGATCCCCACTAACCATCACTAAAGATGAAATTAGTCAGGGGCTAGATCTAATCCGTGAAGCCATCCTGACCATCGAGGAAGAGTATCGGCCCTATGTAAAGCAGAAAGCCTTACAAGAGAGTTAAAGGGGCGTAGGTACCAGATGGCGTCATAGCCACTGAGTACGGAACGTATGAAAAAAGGAAGGGCGGCCAATGAACATTGGCCGCCCTTCCTTTTTAACAGATAGAAGCAATCGTGTACTTCTATCTGTTCCTTTCCAGTCTCAAATCACTATTCAGGTGCTGCCGTCTTCACCACACCAGCTTTTTTTGCAATGGTGTCAGGAGTCAGGCCCGAGTTCAAGTCGATTTTAGAAAAAGTAATCGTTTGTGTGCCTTGAGCACTTAGATCCGCAAACTGAACAAACGCAAACGTAAATCCTTTTACGGTACGGAAGTCGCTCATTACGGTCATAAATGCGCCCATAGGCGTGACTGTCTCTTGACCGACAACATAGAAGGTCGATTTATCGAATAGGTACTTCGACGTCATGCCATCGGTCGTAATATTGAGAGCATAGACTGATTGGTCGCTTAGCATTTCGTCTTCCAGCATGACCAAGGATGAATCAGGGAGATTCAAAAACTCCAGTTCAGCCTTCGGAGAAGAGCGTTGAAATTGGCGACGCTGCGCATCCGGTAGACTTTGAATATCTGTCTTACCAGCGGCCGTTTCCACCCACCCTTCCAGAGGAGTGTAGTACGCTTTTTGGTTCACTTGTTCGGCAGGAACGGCTGCCGGTCCATCAATCATTTCAACGCTCGTATAACCATATCCTGGAAAAAGGCTCCAGGTTTCCAGCTTGATCAGGAGAGATCCCATCTGTGGAATGGCAAAGTCAATGTCGGCTTCAGACACCATATCGGTGACCGAACGCCAAGCGTCCATCCCCCCAGTGGCTTCAATATTGGCTTCAAGGACAGCCCGAGCAGATGTCAGATCTTGCGCTGTAGCAGACGGTACTGTAAGCAGTATCAGTCCTAAAGCGAGCATGTTATAGTGGTAGATTCGCTTCATGGTGAGCTCCTTCTGATGATTTAATGCGAAATATCTTACACGTACATATTCATGTACAGATTCATTGCTGTGTATTAGACTTCTGTGAAGTCTACATCTTGAATGTCCTCAGGACCCTCTTCAGCGACCTGAACTTTGGTAACGTCGGCTATCGAATCTCCTTCGCGAATCTTGATTACGCGTACACCTTGCGTATTTCTACCCAATTGTGATATCGTACCAATATCCATTCGGATCATTATTCCACCAACCGTAGAAATCATGAGGTCGTCTAGTTCCGAAACGCCTTTTATGGCCACAATAGGACCTGTTTTGCTATTCGTTTTTTGAGCGATGATCCCTTTGCCACCTCTCGTCTGAAGCCTGTAATCCTCGAGGGGCGTACGCTTACCATATCCGTTGGCACTGATCGTCAGAATGTCTTTGGATTCATCATCTACAACGATCATTCCAATGGCAATATGTCCTTTCGAGAGCCGAATACCACGAACCCCACGCGTATTACGGCCCATGGGTCGCGCATCGGATTCATTAAAACGAATACAAACCCCGCTGGACGATGCAATGATTACGTTAGCTTCACCATCGGTCAAATGAGCTTCAATTAACTCATCTCCTTCGTCCACTGAGATGGCAATAATACCATCCACCCTCGGACGCGAGAACGCGGCGAGCTGCGTTTTCTTAACCTGTCCACTTTTGGTTGCCATCAACACAAAATGGGATTCCAAGAAGACCTCGCTGCGGAAATCGTCTTTGGAAACGGGCAGAATGGCGCGAATACGATCCTCTGGTCCAATTGAAATGCAGTTTCGGATCGAGCGGCCTTTACTTGTGCGGCTGCCTTCAGGGATTTCATAGATACGAAGCCAGTAACAACGTCCGTGATCCGTAAAGAACAGCAAGTAATCGTGGTTGTATCCGACAAAAAGGTGCTCGATGAAGTCCTCATCGCGCATGGCCGTGCCCCTCTTGCCCGTGCCTCCGCGGCCTTGAGCGGCATACTCACTTGAGTTGGTTCTTTTTATCAGGCCTTGTCGTGATATAGAAACGATAACTTGATCATCTTCGATCAAATCCTCAATGAAGATGTCCCCACCACCGGTGTAATCGATTACGGTACGACGTTCATCGCCGTATTTTTCCCGCATTTCGATCAATTCGGTCTTTATGATATCAGAACGCAGCTGTTTGTCCGCCAATATTTCTAATAAGCGAGCGATTTCAGTCAGCAAACTCTGATATTCGTCTTCAATTTTTTGGCGCTCGAGGCCTGTAAGGCGGTTAAGCCTCAAGTCCAAAATAGCTTTCGCTTGAATTTCGGAAAGAGAGAACAGCGAATTACCGTGCGTGGGAAGCTCCAATTTAGCCAGTTGGGCCGAAGTCAGCTTCTCAGGGAAAACACCGCCCATCAAGGCATCTTTTGCGGCTTCTGGGTCACTCGAATGACGGATAATGGTTATCACGGCATCTAGGTGATCGAGGGCGATGGTAAGTCCTTCTAATACATGCGCCCGCTCTTCAGCTTTTTTCAGCTCAAACTGAGTTCTGCGGAGCACTACCTCATGACGGTGCTCCACGTAGTATTTGATAAGCTCTTTAAGATTCAACGTTCTAGGGCGTCCCTTTACGAGAGCCACCACGTTCATTCCGAACGTTTGCTGAAACGGTGTAAACTTATACAACTGATTCTGAACCACCTGGGCAACAGCGTCCCTCTTCAGTTCGATCACGATGCGCATACCATCTCGATCTGACTCGTCTCGCAGATCGGAAATGCCTTCGATTTTCTTATCGCGAGCCAAGATCGCGATCTTCTCCATCAGGCTACTTTTATTTACCTGATACGGAATTTCCGTGGCAATGAGTGCCATTTTCCCTGGACGAATTTCCTCTTCATGGATTTTCGCCCGCATGACCACCCGACCTCTCCCGGTGTGATAAGCTTGACGGACCTCAGTATGTCCGTAAATAATGCCTCCTGTAGGGAAATCTGGGGCGGGCATTATGGCTACTAACTCATCGATGGTCACATCGGGGTTGTCGATGTAGGCGATGGTAGCATTAATGGTTTCCGTGACGTTATGCGGGGGGATTTTGGTCGCCATCCCAACCGCAATACCATCGGAGCCATTAATAAGTAGATTTGGCATCGCGGCTGGGAGCACTTCAGGCTCCGTCAGCGAGCCGTCAAAGTTTTCCTGAAAATCAACGGTCTCTTTTCCCAGATCCCGAAGCATTTCTTCCGCCAGCCGGGTCATCCTGGCTTCGGTGTACCTCATGGCAGCTGCTCGGTCGCCATCGACTGATCCAAAGTTTCCTTGGCCATCTACCAAGGGGTAGCGCATAGAAAACTCTTGAGCCATACGAACCATGGTGTCGTAAACGGCTGTATCCCCATGCGGATGGTACTTTCCAAGGACCTCCCCGACTATCCGAGCACTCTTTTTGTATGCCGACCCAGCACCCATATGGAGTTCGTTCATGCCGTATAGCACGCGGCGATGGACCGGTTTTAGACCATCTCGAACATCTGGGAGGGCTCGGCTAACAATCACCGACATTGAATAGTCGATGTAGGAGGACTTCATTTCCTCCTCAATATTAATCGGAATTATCCGGTCTCTTTTTTCTTCTTCTTCCATGCGCTTGGCGCTAGCTCACTTTATAGGATTTTTGTCGAAGCAAGGTTGATGAATAGGAAATCTCAAAGTCAACAAGTGCGACCGGACTACCGCTACTCTCCTCGCGAATGGGATCATGAAATATACGCAATTAGCACCGTTAAACCTAGCCCAAGGTGCTCTCTAAATGTGTGCCATAACCCCAAGTATGCCAACGAGTTACGACGAAATGAACGCTTGTGTATGAAAGTGCTTTATGGGGTTTTTGTGAATGCCAGTAAAACATGAACCCAGAAGCCAAAGCGCTGCGTAACAGAATCCACTTTTCAATGGGGTATTGCCAAGCGTAAGAGATATACCGTAGGCAGATATTCGCCTTTTAATAATGAGCCAACGTCTCTTTTTGTGAAGAAAAAACTTCTAGTCTTTTGCATCTCGATGGTCCTCGGTGTGGTCAACAGTTCCGCGCAATCTAGTTCTTCGGTTAGCGGATTTGTTCGCGATCAAGAGTCAGGGGAAACGCTCATTTTGGCGAATCTCCGCATCAAAGACACTTCTATTGGCGCCGCAACGAATACATCAGGGTATTTCACCATTCCTGGTCTCACTCCGGGGCCATACGTCCTGATTGCCTCCTACATCGGGTATAAAAATGCGGAGTTTTCCTTTACTCTCGGAAGAGAAGAAGCGTTGCGGCTAGATATTGAGTTGGAGCCTGAAGGATTTGATGTTGGGGAAGTGGTCATTACTGCGGAGAGTGACACCGAGGAAGAACAGCGGCAGCTGGGAGCCGTCAAAATGACGACCGCGACCATTCGAAAACTTCCAACCATATTGGAGCCCGACGTCTTTAGATCGCTTCAACTTTTACCGGGTGTCAAGGCTGCGTCAGATTTTTCTAGTGGATTGTACATCCGAGGAGGCAGCCCAGATCAAACATTGATATTGCTCGATCGAACCACCGTCTACAACCCCTCCCATTTTTTTGGCGTTTTTTCGACCTTTAATCCAGATGCCATCAAAGATATTCGACTGTTCAAAGGAGCCTATCCGGCTTCTTACGGAGGTCGCATTGGGTCCGTTGTAGACATTTACAATAAGGACGGAAACCGTAAGGAGACCGCAGGCACCTTCACACTCGGCCTTTTAGCCTCTAGGGTTATGGTTGAAGGGCCCCATCGCTTTGGGTCATGGATGCTCGCAGTGCGAAGATCCACTGTCGAGCCTATACTGGCCGCCGCTCGGTCCGGAGACGTGAATGGAATCCCTGAAAAGTTTTATTTCGTCGATACTAATGGCAAGATCAACTTCGATATATCGCAAAATAATAAGGTTTCTTTCTCTTTTTACACGGGGAAAGATGTCGTTGTCGTGCCCATCGTTTCGGACGTTGACGTTCAGCTTCGGTACGGAAACGAGACCTTCAGTGCCAATTGGACCCACCTGTTTTCTGACCGACTGTTTTCCAACTTCAATGTGACCCGGTCTCACTACTTCAGCCATCCGGAATTTGACTTTGCAACTACGCATTCGGCGCAGGACAACCAAGTGCGAGACTATTCCTTAAAAGGCGATATAGAATACGCACCTGACTCTCGAAGCGCGATTAAAGCAGGATTTTGGGGTGGTCAGTTGAGGTTTGACCTGAACAATACCTTTGATGGGACGGAAGTGTTTTCGCTAGTAACCCGCTCGGTTTACGCTAATGGATTTACTGAATACGTTTTCAGGCCAAGCGCCGAATGGACGCTCACATCTGGTGTTCGAGCTTCTTACTTCGAAAACGGGTCATTTTTTCGAATCGAACCTCGGTTTTCCGTCGAACGACAGTTATCGAGTCGTTTGTTTGCCCAGGTAGGGGCGGGTCGTTTCCATCAGTTTCTGACGCTGGTTTCCAATGAAGCCTTTTCAGGATTGGATGTGTGGTTAACGTCGGCGGACAAAGTGCCGCCTGCCTATGGAGACCAATTGGTGACGGGCCTCAAGTACAAGAAAGAATCTGGTTTTCGCATTGAATGGGAAGGGTACTATCGCACCATGCGCCAACTATTTTCTTTGAACCCGTTTTTGCCTGATATAGCGGGTCTCGCATATGATGAAATGTTCCATTTTGGAGACGGATATGCGTGGGGCTCCGAGATTTTTGTCGAAGGATCGTTAGGACCCATTTCCGGATTCGCTGGCTACACGTATAGTATTACCAGAAGGCGCTTTCCCGCTATTAATGAACGCGCGTATTACGCACCCAAATACGATCGGACCCACGACTTAAACCTAACGGGGTCGTATAATTTGACCAAATCGTGGCAAATAACGGCCGTTTTTAACTATTCGACGGGCCAAGCCTACACGGAACCTGTCTCTCAATATCGTCTGACTCATTCGCCTTTCTCTTACGAAGATACTAGTGTCTTGGTAAGTCTATTCAATGGATCGCGTCTATCTCCATATCACCGGTTGGACGTTGGAGCCACCAAAAAGGGTAAATTATTCGGTTTTGCCGACTATGAGCTCCAACTTCAAGTGGTCAACGCCTATAGCCGAAAAAATATTTGGTTTCCATTTTTTGAGTTCAAGGATGATGGCTCAGTTAAAAGGGAAGATGTGACACAAATTCCAATCCCGATTCCAAACGTAGCCTTTACTCTCAATTTTTAACGCCCAATGGCTATGAAGACACGTAATTATTCTTGGTATGGGCTGCTGATGCTGCTTTTTGTTGGTCTAGGATGCGATAGCACGGTAGACTCGATCCACTCCGATGAGATTGTAGTAGAGTCTTACCTGGTAGCTAACGAGCCTATGCCTCCTGTTTGGGTAAGCCGAAGTATTGCCTTGGGGTCAACTTTCAATCCTGAAAGCGTTGCGGTCAGGGATGCGTCAGTCGTGATCTATGTGTTAAACGGCGAGGGGGTTAAAACCCAAACCATCCGATTCGAAGAGTCCGGGGACGAACCCGGTGCCTATCGTTCGACAACGGACGAAGTGGTTCAGGCCGGCAAAACGTATAGACTCGAGGTGCAGTCTGGGTTGGACGCAGAACTGGTCTGGGCGGAAACAACCGTTCCAGCCGATTTTGAACTCATAGAGCCGAGTGCGACGGAGATCGCCTATAAAGACCCTGCTCAATTCTCGATGTTGGTTACGCAGAGTAAGGTTGAAGGCGGTCAAAGTGTTTTTGTATTCACGATGGAAAGCCTAGAACCAACCTTGCACAATCTCATCCCGGTCTATCGGGAATTTGTTTATGACGAGGAAATTACGGACTTGGACACCTTTGAATGGAGCGTTGATGATTTCAAACAGCTTCTAGTATTCACCTCTCCACCTATTTTTGAAGGAAATTACGAGGTTTTCAGCGATGGCACGCTCCGCGTCAAGCTGCCTTGGTTTGCGGTGGCATTTTATGGTCCCCTAAAAGTCACCATGACCATCCTAGATAAAAATCTGTATGATTTTCAACGATATCAACAGTCTCAACAGGGGGGATCGACGCTTTCTCCAGGTGAAATTCCAAACGTGCTTGATCACATAGAAAATGGTCGAGGGTTGTTCGGTAGCACTTCTAGAGTGTCTGCAATCGTTCAAATTTTGAAGGAAGCCTCCTAAGGATCGACCTGCCGGGGTCGTTTACTGGCGGCTTCGCCGGCGGTTATTCGCGCTGGCCGCTTTTCTGTTGGTCGCAGCAGCGCCATTTTCGTGTCCACCTCATCGACTGCCGCGCGGGTCACCCGTCTGTCCGTGCTTTGAACAACCGATACGCCCTCGATGCTCATTACTGAAAAGTCCCATATTGAGACCAAATCAGCGTTGGCACAGGATTTGAGGAGATAGTCGCAAATACCCCTTATTAAGCGAAAAACGAATATTACGAATTTCGCAATGGATTTATGCGGCTTTTGGCTTCGCAAATGCTAAGGGCGGTTGAGTGCAAACGTTGGCCTAGGGCCTAGGGCTGTTTCAGTGCAAACGTTGGCTACGAGCGAATAGTTAGCTCTGCTTCATGCCCATAATCGCGTCCTAGGCGCGCGCACAGATGTTCCAAATAAGCTTTGTCGGTAGCATCGAAGGAAGCACGTTCATCGGAGTCCACATCCAATACGGCTATCACCGTTCCGCTTGTCGAAATGATGGGTACGACTATTTCTGACAGGGTAGAACTCGAACAAGCAATGTGTCCGGGAAAGGAATGAACGTCGGCCACCAGCTGGGTTGTTTTGGTCCTAGCAGCTGCGCCGCATACACCTCGGGAAAATGGAATGTCAATACAGCCGTGCCCCCCTTGATAAGGACCGATTTGCAGTAAGTTTGGGGCGACTGTTCGGTAAAAACCAGTCCAGTTGTAATTATCAAACGCATGATGCAGCTCACAGACAACGGTTGACATAACGGCAATCCAATCGCACGGCTCGCTCAACAAGGCATCAATGCGCTGAAATACCTCTCTATACGTGACTTCTTTTTCAGACATGGAGTTATTCTATTCAATCAAAGATGAATCGCACGCTACGGCTCTTATCTGCAATTTATCGGTGGGCAGGGAGCGCGAATTACTAGGATTAGCTCGTACTTATATGTGTACGGACTGCGCCTAGGAGGGTGCGGTTGTTATTAAGTTACGAAAGGATAAGAAGTCCATGGAAATCATTTGTATTACTGCAGAAGAAGCGCTCGAGAGAATCGCTGAAACCTTGCAGCGAAGCTACCCCGAATCGGTGTTTGCCGTCAGGTTAGAAGATCCGGTTACCGAACGTGAGGATATTTGCGGGATCGATGTGATCTGGGTCGAAGGACCACGTAGGGACCAAGTAGAAGATCTATTGGATGCTTTCCAAAGTGTGAATTGGGATCCCCGAACAGGCGAACTTGGTGGTCGCTCGCACTATGCGGTTTCGGAGCAAGGGATCTTAGTTCAGCTCATGTATAATATTGATTACATTTTCTGCGACGGTCCCTCGGAAGCTCTTTTTCTTTCCTAGGTTTTCCTACAGCAAACATTGCATGACGGCCACGTCGATCCATTTGGAATCGACGTGGCCGATTTCTTTTTGGATACCCACAAGCGTGAATCCGAGTTTGCTGTGCAACGAAATGCTCGACTGGTTTTGGGCCCAGATGCGAACCAGCACGTGATGAAATCCAATTCTACGAGCGAACTCCAATAAAGCTTTTTGCAGCGTGGTGCCCAATCCCTTTCCGCGCCAGGGTAGATCGACAAAAATCGAGGTTTCACACGTCAAGCGGTATCCCGGTCGATCGCTGTACAATTTGACCGTACCCCAGCCCAAAACCGTGTTCTTGGCATCCACCGCGACTAACACGGTTTCTCGATTGGTCAAGTGGAGTAATTTAGCTTCCATTTCGGACGGGCCCACGGGATCCAAGATCATCGTGGAGTCGCGAGCGAGAATGGCATCGGTATAAATTCTCGCGATGGAAGTCGCATCGGACAGCTCAGCTGTGCGGATGACGTGTTCAAACGGTGAACTCACAAGCCTTTGAGAACGGCCTCAATTGCCGCGTTAGAGTCGATCAATTTACCAATCTTGTTTGATTCCTTCACTTTCTGACCTGTTCCTTCCAAAATGGAATAAACTTCATCCTCTGAGATGTCGGGATTGAGTGCTCGCATAATGCCGACTAATCCCGATACCACTGGAGTGGACATCGACGTTCCACTCATTTGAACGTATCCGCCCCCGGTTTTCAGTGAAAGAATATTAACCCCTGGTGCAGTAATGGGCCTTTTTAAAGACATATTGGTGTTTGAAAACTTCGCTTTTCGAAGATTTTCATCGACTGCAGAAACCACAATAACCCCTTCCACGCTGGAAGGCATATGGTCTATGGCGTCTTCGTTGGAGTTTCCTGCAGAAGCTATGACAATTACGCGGTTTTTTCGAGCGTAGGCAATAGCGTCTTTTATGACCTTTGGAGTTTCGGCTTTTGCTCCAAGGCTCATGGATATGACATCGGCATGGTCCTTAGTCGCGTCTATGATGGCTTGAGAAATCATTTCGATGCTTCCCGTACCTTGTTTATTTAGCGCCTGATACCCCATGATGTCGATAAATCGACCTTCCCAGTTCAAGGAGGCCATTCCAATACCATTGTTGGTAAAAGCGCCAGCAATTCCCGCACAATGACTTCCATGACCGTGCAGATCGGTTACTGCTGGACTTCCAGAAAATGTTTGCGCGACATCCTCATGCGATGCGTCCACCCCGGTATCTAAAATGGCAACGCGCGCTTTTCTAACAGGAGAAATATCCTTCAAAACGGCATGGGCTGCATGCCCATTTATGGCGTTGAGAGCCCATTGGGAGGATGCTAGCGGGTCATTTTCTAGAATCGTGTCCTCGAAAGAGGTCTCATTGCTCGGCGAAGTGGGCTCATCTAAACTAACGTTAAAGTTGAGTTCAACATTATCGACGTTTTCGACATCAGCCCGGAGTCCGTCGACCAACGCGTTGGCATTGGAAGCCGAAACGTACACCAGATAAACCTGAGAAAGGTCTTCATCTTCACTTAATTCGATCGAAGGAAATGCTCTTTCGGCCGTAGCTCTATGCTGAGATATCAGCGATGTGATTTCCTCGATGGTGTCGTCAGGGCCCAATTCGACCAAATAAGTAACCTTTTCCGAGGCATCTATTTGGGAAGTAAACTTTATTCCCACAAGTAAGAAAACGGCTATCCCAAGAGAAACGGCGCCCAAGAAGAAATAGGATCGAGCCGGTTTTTGCTGTTTAGAAAGCATTCCGGCTAACAACAAAAAGCCGATTCCAATTTCACCCGAAATGGCGGCGGTCGCGGGGAGCAAAAAAGAATAATTCAACACGTGCCAATAAATGGCCAATGCAAAGGCGGCAAACCCGCCAATAATGAACAGCGGAGATTGTTTTTCCGATTTGGCACCCAAGCCTAATAATAAAAAGGCGCCGATTGTAGCCATGCCTGATAAAAGCATAATCAGTTGGGATTCAAAATTTTAATGGGGTCCTAAATGGATTGGATGTTGAAAAAGCGAGCATGCTTTCCCCACATAGTCGAACTAAACACGGTCACCAGTTCTATTTCAGCCGATATGCGCAATCCATCTTTTAAAAATGATCGCTCGAAGGGATCAATGGGAACGTATCGATTGCCCGAGTCATCAATTACCCCCCAAAAACCTCCTTCCAGCTCAACACGTACAATTTGTCCGACGAGAGATGTTTTTTCGGGTGATGACATGGTGCTTAATTCGGCGCTTCGTTTCGAGTATTGGTTAACTAACTCAGGCTACGGCCATTGGTTGAGGTGGTTTCAATTTCCACTGAAAACGCTTGGTTTCTACCCTCGCTCTGAACCTGCAGATTGCGTACTTTTTTGGTTAAAGAACAATCGACTATGAGCATCATCCCTGAATCGTCTATCGAAGAAGTCCGCAGCCTTGTGGATATCATAGATGTCGTGGGTGAATACGTCCAATTGAAAAAGCGAAGTTCAAACTTCGTTGGGCTGTGTCCTTTTCATTCGGAGAAAACGCCCTCTTTTAATGTGAATCCTCGACTAGGGATTTTCAAGTGCTTTGGCTGTGGCGAAGGCGGCGATGTGTTTAGTTTTGTTTCCCGCATGGAATCCCTCAGTTTCCCGGAGGCGGTACGTGTCCTTTCCGATAGGGTAGGCGTTGTTTTGCCGGAAGAAGAGATCCCTGGAGATGGTGCGTCGGAAAGTGAATCGATTTACCATGCCCTTCGGTATGCTGCCCGTTTTTTTCACGATAGGTTAGCCAAAGACCCAGCGGCCCAATCGGCCAGAGATTACTTGCAAAAACGCGGATTTACCAAGGAATCCGTTAAAAAGTTTGGAATTGGCTATGCTCCGGACGATTGGGATTTGCTTTTAAAGGACGCCACAGAGCACCATGTGGGGGAGGAGTTTTTGGAAAAGGCCGGCTTGGTCATTGAGCGCAAGGACGAATCGGGCTATTACGATCGGTATCGACATCGGCTCATCTTTCCCATTTTCTCCCACGTGGGAAAAGTGGTTGGATTTGGGGGGCGCATTTTGCGCGAAGACGATCAGCCTAAGTACATCAATTCGCCAGAAACGAAGGTGTACAGCAAAGGGAAGATTTTATACGGCCTTTACCATTCGAAAAATGCTATCCGTGGCAAGGAGGAAGCTATTCTGGTAGAAGGATACACCGACGTAGTGTCGCTTCACCAGGCAGGAGTGCAACACGTGGTGGCTTCCTCGGGTACCGCCTTGACGAAGGACCAAATCGGAGCCATAAGTCGCTATGCGAAGGTGGTTATTCTACTGTACGATTCAGATTCCGCGGGCCTGAGAGCCGCCTTACGAGGTATTGATTTGATTCTGGAGGAAGGGCTCATTCCCTATGCCGTTCGGCTTCCAGACGGAGAGGATCCCGATTCCTACGTGCAGAAAAATGGCGCTGCTGCTTTTGAAGCCTATTTAAGAGACCACCGTCAGAATTTTATCCAATTTGTCCTTACAAATGCGAAGGCCGCGGGGCGTATGGCTTCACCCGAAGGCATTGCAACGGTGCAGCGAACCATTTTGCAGTCCATCGCACGGATTGCTGACCCTCTGAACCGAGAAGCTTATTTACGATCGGCAGCCACCAGTTTGGATTTACCCGACAACGACTTGCGCCCAATCGTGGATGGCTACATTCGGGGAGAGAAAAACAGCTACCGAAAAAACGCGGCAGCCAAGAGCGAAAGTGCGTCTGTTTCGAGCATGTCAGATCCAGCATTCGATGAACCGGCCCTTACTGCCCAGCCCATTCCTGCCGAAAAGAAACTGCTGCGGTTAATGCTGGAAGACGGCCCAAGCATGATTGAGTGGATCATGACGCGGATGGCACTTACCGACTTTACCTTTGGTCCTTCACGTGATTTAGCATCGGAGTTGGTCGAACAGTATTCAGAAAACCGATTTATTCGGACGTCTTTTTTAAGTCCCAACACGCCAGAGCCGATCCGTCTTTTAGCGTCGGAAGTCATGACCAACACGGAAGAACCATCCGATAATTGGGGTAAAAAACTCATTAATGTGCCTCGTCTGGATGAGGATGCCATTAAATCGGCAAAAAGCTCCATGAAATTCCTAAAGCGCTACCGCCTGGACCAACAGATAGAGCGCGTCCGCCTGCAGGTGATGAAGGCGCAGGAATCGGGTGTGGACCCGAGGGAATTGCAAGTGAAATTGAACAAATTGTACCAATTTGGAAAGCAAATCGATAGTGGTTCCTTTTTGTTAGGTCCCGCTCAGTAACTGTATGAAAGAGAAGTTGATCGAAAAACTTAGGACGATCGAGTTTTCAGGGGTGGCTTCCGTGGTCGGTTTAATTGAGAAGCCGGGCCCAGGAATTCATGCATGGCGCCCAATGGTCCAAGTGGAGGCCGGAAGGGGATGTACGGGCGACCACGTCAAGAAAGACTTTTGGAAAGGCGAGCGCATACCGGGCAGAGAAATCACCATGTTTGCAGATGAAGTTGCCAAGGCACTGGAGGTGGACCCCGTAAAAATAGGGGATAATGTGATTTCTAGCGGCTTGGATCTGTCGTCGCTCCAGGATGGGGATGAACTGCAGATTGGCATGGTAGTGCTACGGAGGGCGGAAAAGCCCCATCGCCCATGCGAATTGTTCGCGCGTCGGGTGTCGCAAGAAGCAATGGAAGCTGTCCGAGAGACAGGAATGCGTGGGGCGCTCTTTTTTGTAGTGGCCGGAGGTACGATCTGCGTAAACGATTCCATTGTCAAACGTCCTAAATGATGAGGATCCAACCGGCCATCAGTTGGTCAAGCCGGAAGGTCGGAGACCAACACTTTTAATTATTAAGTGACATGAAAACAACAGGCAGGATAAGTAACGTGTGGAGCGGTCTACTTTTTGTACCGTTCGTACTGTTTTTATCGGGATGTGCAAAAGACCCGGTTTTGGTACAAGGAGAGACCATCTTCATGTCATATTGCGCCACCTGTCATCAGAAGGACGGGAAGGGAATTCCAACGGCCTTTCCAAGTCTCCATAACTCTGAATGGGTCTCTGGCGATAAAGGCCGGATCATTCGGTTGGTTCTGCGCGGGATGCAGGGATCTATTGAGGTCAATGGGGAGACCTTTAACAACGTGATGACCCCGCATAGTTTTCTTTCGGATGCGCAACTCGCCGCGGTTCTAACATTTGTGCGGCAGGAGTTTGAAAACGATGCTGATTCGGTATCTGCTGTCGAAGTCAGCCTGGTGAGGGCATCCCTGGTGTCGGACGAACTTTTTATTGCGTCTGAGCTGGCTGAATTGTTCGGCATTCCACAGCTCCCGAGCCAATAAGACCTTCTATTTTTGACGGTGTGAAGCCCAAAAAATCGGATAAAACACGGTAAGTCGATGTCGCGAAGGGTGGTGGGGGACAGAGGTTTTCCGATCGCGATCCGATTTCACCGTCGCTATAGTGAGGCCACGATACGAATTCACGGACTCCGGAGGCACGGCCGGCGGTGTTGCGCAACAAAACGTGTTCTGAAACGCGGTCGAACACTTCATCCATTTGATGCACAGCCCCTGCAGGGATTCCTCGTTCCTCACAAAGAGCCAGAAAATGTGCCCTCGGTAGCTTCGCTATAGACGCCTGCAATAATCGTTTCAGATCTTGTCGGTTTAAAACGCGATCCGCATTTTTTTCAAATCTTGGATCCGTGGCCAAACCTTGAACATTCAAGACCTCGCATAGCGAAGCAAATTGTCGGTCCGTTCCCACCGCCAAAACCAACGAACGAGTATCTTCGCTGGTGTAAACCGATCCATATGGGGCAATATTTGGATGTTCTGACCCCATGGGGGCCGGTACCTGTCCGGCGACTAAATAACTAGTGGCTTGACTCGTCAATGCGCTGACGGCAGAGTCGAAAAGGCTTACCGTTACGTTTGAACCTTTCCCGGTGGCCTTTTTCTGAATGATAGCTAGGAGGAGGGCTTGCTTAAGCTGATGTCCTGCAAGGATATCCACCAAAGGAACGGGCATTTTTGTAGGCTTCCAGTCCGCCGATTGGGGATCGCCGTTAATGTAATAGTAGCCGGCTTCCGCCTGAATAATCGCGTCATATCCTGGCCGGTCTGAATCCGGTTCATACCCCACGATGGATCCGACAATGATTTCTGGATTTAACTGCCGGAGCGATTCATAATCAGCTTTAAGTTTACGAGCGGCTTTGGGTATGAAGTTGCTAATAACCAGATCTGCTTTGGAGGCTAACGCGTGCATGATGGCTTGACCTTCTACACTTTTTAGGTTAACCGCGATCGACTCTTTACCCCAATTGCACGAATAAAAGTACGAGGAAAGTCCCCCTGACGCCTCCTTTGACATTTTCCACGTTCGCGTGACATCTCCTTCGGTCGATGGGTTTTCGAGCTTGATTACGCGGGCACCCAACTCGGCAAAAAACTGGCCTACGCTCGGGCCCGCTAGGACACCTGCCAGTTCGAGAACCACGAGGTCCGAAAAAATACCCTTCATTGGCGCAATTATGGCTGTTTAGAAGTGGTCGACAATCTAAACCTGGTAAAAAATGGGAATGGGAGGGGCTCCAGGCCCAGTCAGTCTCGGAGCATTTATAGAGGGATCTACCACCAGTTATTCTCCGGGAACGCCTGGTTCGGTCATATGGCGCACATTGAGCACTTCGTTGAGCGTCGCTTCGTCCATAATATTCATCTCTAATACGACCTGACGGACCGATTTTTTCTGTGACGCGGAAGCTTTTGCGACCTTGGAAGCCAAGTCGTATCCAATGGAACGATTTAATGCCGTGGCGATGGCAGGATTGAGTTCCAACAATTCTTGACAGCGTTCACGATCGGCGGTAATTCCGACCAAGCAATTATCCCTGAACGCATTCATGGACCTGCTCAATATGGAAATGCTTTCAAGCATGGCATGGGTCATGACGGGCATCATGACATTCAATTCAAAATTACCATGTTGGCCACCGATAGTAATCGTGACGTGATTACCCATTACTTGAGCGCAAACCATCATCACAGCTTCGCTCATGACCGGATTTACTTTACCAGGCATGATCGAAGAGCCTGGCTGAATGGCCGGAAGCTGGATTTCAGCTAAACCAGAGGTTGGGCCTGAAGACATGTGTCGTATGTCGTTGACAATCTTTAACAAGGTCACGGCGATCGTATTCAGGGTCCCGGATGCTTGAACAAACGCATCCTTCGAGGCCTGTGCCTCGAAGTGATTATGGGCTTCCTTAAATTCAATGCCCGTCAGTTCGTTGATAAAGCCAATAGCTGATGTCGCAAACCCTGCGGGACAGTTAATCCCAGTACCCGTAGCCGTTCCCCCCAATGCCAATTGTGAGAGTTCGTCGATAGCCAAGTTGACTCTGCGAATACTGCTGGCAATTTGCGCTGCATAGCCGTCAAACTCCTGACCTAAGCGAACGGGAGTGGCATCCATCAGGTGCGTTCGGCCCGACTTCAATACATCATCAAATTCGACCGCCTTGGCTGCCAATTCCGAGCGAAATGATTCCAAGGCTGGCAAAAGCTCCACTTTCATAGCTACGGCCGCCGAAACGTGCATGGCCGTCGGGATCACATCGTTCGAGGACTGCGACATGTTCACGTGATCGTTGGGATGAACTAGTTTTTCGCCTCTCTTTCCACCTTTTGCCACCGTGGCCAGATTTGAGATTACTTCATTGGCATTCATGTTGGACGACGTTCCAGAGCCTGTTTGGAAGATGTCTAGCACAAATTGATGGTCGTATTTCCCAGAACGTACTTGCTCTGACGCCTGAACAATGGCCGTCATTAGATCCTTTTCCAGAATTCCCAAACCGAAATTGGCACGTGCAGCGGCCAATTTTACAGTCCCCATCGCTTCAATAAACCGGCGCGGAAAACGAATGCCTGAGATGGGGAAGTTATCGTGGGCTCGTTGGGTTTGAGCGGCATACCAGGCGTCAGCAGGGACTCGGACGTCGCCCAAGGAGTCTTTTTCAATTCGGAAGTCTGCCATGATGTTATCTTTCTGTACTGATCATTTGATGGTAGGATACAATATACCAGCCAGTAAAATTATTGATGTAGAGCTTTGCTGAAATCGCATCGAGGAATAGCAGTATCTTTGGGGAAATTTCCTATTCCCAATCGGAGTCACATGAGTTTAGAAGTCATATCCAACTCGAAAGAGATGACCGCCTGGTCCATTCGACAGTTTGGCTCAGGGCATTCCATTGGATTAGTACCGACCATGGGCGCCTTACATCGGGGACACCTACGTCTCGTGGATGAGGCGGCCCTAGGATCGGATAAAGTGGTGGTGTCCATTTTCGTTAACCCAACGCAGTTTGGGCCAAACGAGGACCTAGAAGCATATCCTCGAACGTTAAACGAAGATATTCAGGCGCTCGCCGAGCAAGGGAAAGCCCACGCCGTATTTGCGCCCAGCGTGCGAGAAATGTATCCGTTGGGGGTCAACAAAACATGGGTATTTGTTGATCAGTTGGGAGATTATTTGTGCGGCGCCTCGCGCCCTGGGCATTTCAGGGGGGTAACCACCGTTGTTGCGCGCCTTTTTGCGATTATCCAGCCGACAAAATCCTATTTCGGATTGAAGGACGCTCAACAATTTTTCATTCTGCGCCGAATGTCGATAGAAATGAGCTTTCAGGTAGAGTTGATAGGCATACCCACCGTTCGGGAAGTAGATGGATTGGCTCTGTCTTCTAGGAATCGATATTTAAACGCGGCGGAACGAGAACAAGCCGTCGCCTTATCTCGGTCCGTTAGCGAAGCAAAAAACTTGATCGAACATCACGGCGAGACGAAAGTCGAAAAACTTATTGAGGCTATGAAAGCCGAGTTGGCCGGTATAACCTTAGGAGTCATCGACTACGTAGAGATCGTAGACGGCGAAAACTTGCAGCCATGCAAGGTTCTTACTCCTGGAATGTCGGTTCTAGCCGCAATCGCGTACAAATTTGGGAAAGCCAGGTTGATTGACAATTCAATATCCCTGGTTCCTTGACCTGATCTTAAAGCGTTATTTTAGCCTTGTCTGGCAGCTTTCGGTGCTTTTTCTTCTTCGTAATAGTGGGAGTATGCATTAATGATTTCCTTAACTAAACGATGCCTAAGGACATCCGTGTCGTTGAAGTAAACGAATTCAATGCCCTCGATTCCGGCAAGGATCTCGCGCGCCTGGGCCAGGCCACTTACATCGCGGTAGGGGAGGTCAATTTGTGTGAGATCCCCTGTAATAATGGCCCGACTGTTGGCTCCGATCCGGGTCAAAAACATCTTCATTTGGAGCGCGGTGGCATTTTGTGCTTCGTCTAGAATTACAAATGCCGCATTGAGCGTTCGCCCGCGCATGTAGGCCAATGGCACGATCTCAATGATATTGGTCTCCATAAAGCTTTTTAGCTTTTCTTTCGGGACCATGTCCTCAAGCGCGTCATAGAGCGGGCGCAAATAGGGATCAACCTTTTCTTTGAGGTCCCCTGGTAGGAATCCTAGACGTTCGCCGGCCTCTACTGCTGGACGGCAAAGTACAATGCGTTTTACCTGCTTAGACTTGAGTGCAGCTACAGCTAGCGCCACGGCGGTGTACGTTTTACCCGTACCTGCCGGTCCAATCGCAAAAACGATGTCATTTTTTCGCGCCGTTTCGACTAAAACGATCTGGTTCGGCGTCTTTGCCTTAACCGTTCCACCGGAAGGCGTAAACAAGACCGTATGATGGGATCCCGGTCCAGAAAGGGACATCGAGGCTCCGTCTCCGGAGGCAAAAAGGGTCAAAACCGTGTCGACATCATTCTCTGTGAGGTTGCCGTTTCTATTCAACAGAACCGTCATCTCTTCGAGAATGCGGGATATGGACGATAGATCTATATCCGATCCCTGTAAAATAACTTGGTTACCGCGAGCTGTTATTAAGGCCTGCGGAAAGGCCCGTTCGATGCGTTTGAGGTAGATATCATTAAAACCAAACAGTAATAACGGTTCAGCTTTATCAATCTCGATACGTTTTTCCTTCAAGACGGAGTATTTTAATGACAGAATTTATATTTGAAACCGAACCACCTCTGTCTGTATGCTGATTCAGTCCAGAAAACTTGTGCTTGAATTTACAAAAATGAGTGGCACAGGTAACGATTTTATCGTGATAGATAATCGATTCTATCATTTTTCTGGTGCAGAACTGTCCCAGATGGCAAAAAAACTTTGCCAACGGAGGTTGGGGGTGGGTGCTGACGGGCTTCTGGCTCTAGGTAATCCGATCTCTCAGGGTGCGATTTATCGAATGTCGTACTACAATGCAGACGGATCCCTCGGGACCATGTGTGGGAATGGGGCCAGATGTCTGGCGAAATATGCCCAAGATGCAGGCCTTAAGGGAGAGCCCCCAGGATTACTGCCAGAGGAAGTGCACGGAGTCGCTACCGGGCGATCAAGTCCAATGGTCGACCCGCATAAAGAGGCCTCTAAGATGGCGGAAAGTACTGCAAAACAGGACCAGAGGGCGCGGCAAAGGATGGATAATGAGGGGGGACTTATTCCTGAAATACCTTTAAAAAGCCACGATCAATCCTTTGTATTCGATTCAGATGCAGGGCTCTATTCTGCTGTGGTCTACGCAGACTCGTCAAGGGTTCGACTGTATGTGCCTAAACCACAAAAATTCAAATCAGATATTAAACTAGAGGCTAGTAGCGCGCCGAATCCATGGATCTATCATTCTATTTGGACCGGTACGGAGCATGTGGTCCTGTATGTGGACGACGTTCAATCAATAGACGTTTCTAACGTTGGGTCTGCCCTTCGGTTTGATGCGGGATTAAAACCCGTGGGTGCTAATATTAATTTTGTTGAAGTGCTTACAGATGGATCTTTGCGTGTGAGGACATTTGAAAAGGGGGTAGAGGCAGAGACCCTGGCCTGTGGCACCGGATCCATAGCTTGTGCCATCGTGAGTTCGCTCGTTGGTGCTATTCCGGCGGCTGCACCGGTTACCATTCATATGTCTGGGGGAGATTTAGAGGTTGGCTGGGGGGGCCATGCGAGCGATCCAGATGCCGTGTATTTGGAAGGCTCTGTAGACACTATTTATCGGGCATCTACTGAAATTTAGAAGCTCCTGCCGTCCATCCCCGGCGCGCCGCCCATAGAATTATGGCTCATAAAAAAAGCGGGGGCTCCCTTTGGGAGCCCCCGCTTTTCCATTCAGGTAGAGGCTGTATCTACTGAAGGAATATGCGACGATTGTCGACAATATCAGCTGATTCTCTAAGTGCCGTAATCCACTGTGACCGGACCAGGTTTTGGCGCTGACTTTTCAGCTGCTCCTTAAGGGCCGAAAACTGAGTTGGATCAAGCGGTTGGGGCTCGTTAAGTGCTGTAAGCATAATAACATAAGCAGCGCTTTCGCCTTCAATCACTTTTGAAGTACCGCCAACGGTCATTCCCAAAGCCGTTCCCACAAACTTGGGATCGCGACCAATAGCTGGAACAATCATATTGGAGAATGAAAGGCCATCTGCCGTTTGTTCGGCCGAAGCGACAGCCGTTGCAAGTCCGTCAAAGCCACTGCTTAGCGCATCAGAAAGCTTTTTAGCTTGAATTTTGGCCTTCAATTCATTTCGGAGGCGGGGTTCCAACTGATCTTTGACATCGTCAAAGGCTCTAAATCCTTCTTTATTGACTTTATCTACGACAGCAACTACAAACATGTCGTTCAATTCGATGACCGGAGATACACCACCCACTTTGGCCGTTTCCAAAAACGTTAGCATCGTTCGGCTGTTACCCAAGCCAGGAATAAATTCTTGGCCTTCCTCTATGGAGACGGTCTGAAGGGGCATTTCCCGACGGGTGGCCTCTTCGATAAAATTACCTTCCTCGGAAGCGTAATACTGCAAATCGTCAAGAGAAGCTTGCACACGATTAAGTGTTTGAACACTTGCGGTCAGGCCCAAAGCAAAATCTGCTAGATGGGCTTCCTGTTTCGCGCGTTCAAACACCTTGATCAAGTGGTAGCCAAACGCCGTTTCAACGGGTCCAACGACGCGGCCCACCGTTGCAGCAAATGCTGCCTTCTCAAACGCTGGGACCATGCGACCAGGGCCAAACCAGCCCAAATCTCCACCGGTCGGCGCCGATCCGTCATCAGAAAATTCCCGAGCCATTTCTGCAAAGTCGGCACCACCATTAATGCGGCGCAGAATATCGTT
>CALEEY010000036.1 GCA_937877085.1 uncultured Bacteroidota bacterium | reverse complement strand
AATACCTGATCCAGGTCATAAAAATCTTCGGGACGGACACCCAGCGTGATATCCTGATCTTCATACCCCGCCAACGCCGTTTCATATCGACCCTCAATAGGGAGCGAGAGATTCCCCCCCGTTTCGAAAAACCGTAAACCGTCTTCCCGAGCTACTTTCCCTTCAATAAAATTCATTGAGGGACTCCCTATAAAACCGGCCACAAATCGATTGGAAGGAAAGTCATATATGTTGATGGGGGTATCGATTTGCTCGACATAGCCACCTCTCATTACGACGATTCGGCTTCCCATGGTCATGGCTTCGACTTGGTCATGCGTCACATACACCATGGTTGCGCCCAATCGGTGGTGCATCGTCGAAATCTCGGTGCGCATTTGCACGCGCAGCTTGGCATCGAGGTTGGACAGCGGTTCATCAAACAAAAAGACGCGCGGATTCCGGACGATGGCTCGGCCCACGGCTACCCGCTGTTGTTGCCCACCAGAAAGCGCTTTGGGCCTACGGCTTAAGATGTCTGTTATGCCTAGAATTTCGGCTGCCTTGGAGACGCGATCTTCGATCTCCGCACGCGGCGTCTTTCTTAGTTTCAAACCAAACGCCATGTTGTCATACACCGAAAGGTGAGGGTAGAGCGCATAATTCTGGAAGACCATCGCAATATCCCTATCCTTCGGCGAAACGTCGTTGACCAACCGATCATCAATAAACATGGATCCTTCTGAAATGGATTCGAGTCCTGCAATCATGCGAAGGGTCGTGCTTTTGCCACAACCGGACGGCCCGACGAGCACAATGAATTCGCCTTCCTGAACAGCTAAGTCAAGGCCGTGCACAGCTACCACGTCGTGATCGTAAACTTTTCGAATACCCTCTAGGCGAAGTCGGTCCATAGTCGTTTATAGTAATTGATGTGTTTAGCCGATAGTTGGTTTTCGAGTGTCACTACCCACTCGGTATTTAAGATGGATTTACGCTTGTTGGCTTTCGAGCGCCGCCACCCACTCGGTATTTAAGTTGGATTTTCAAGGATACCTAGTTTTCCAGTGCCGAAACCAACTCGGCCTTCATAATGGAGGCACCACAAATACGGCTGTCGGCGCCTGCATATGGAATGATAAGCCGATCATCCCAAACAAAATTGGCACAAGAAAAGATCACGTTGTCGACCCCCAGATCCGGGTCCCCGACTTGTTCATTCGGATGCGTTGGACGCATTATGGGCTCAATTCTACTTTGGACAATCGTTGTTTTGTTAAAGTCGATTAGGGCTGCGGCTAGATCGTATTCCCTCGTTCCGTCGGCTGCGCGATGTCCTTGGTGATAGATCATCAAAAAACGTCCGGATCCTAGCGCTATTGGGGGCCCTGCTGCGCCGATCCATGAAGTCTTAAACTCTTTGTAGGTGTATGAGCTCATCATTACTCCTGTTGAACTCCAAGGGCCTTCGGGGGCATCTGAAGAGGCTAGATGAATGGCCATCGCATCCTTTCCATCCATGGGCCGATGCATAAGGATCCATTTCTCATGGACCTGCTCAGGAAATAGCGCTGCATTTTTATTCGGTAGGTCGTTTATATCCCCAGGGACAGGGCCGTGAATATCCCAATGGATGAAATCCACTGTGGTAGCAAGGCAAATCTTTGTTCTGCCAATAACAGGCAGTTCCGCCGGCGGATAGAAGTAGTGCCCGGTATAATGCAGGTAATACGTTTCCCCTATTTTCGTGCATCGAGGGTCTTCGATTCCGAGATTGTGAAACGGCTCTTTAGGCGACAAAATCGGTTCTGTGTGTCGATAAACCAGCTGCAGGCCAGGAGTGAAAACAGCCATTCCCAAATACGATGGGGCCATTTGTGTACTTGGGTCGATTTCGCCCTGGGCCCTATATAATAGCACGCATGCTCCACCCGCATCCCGTAATTTGGTTTGATCGTCCGGACCAAGATTCCAGGCTTTAAAGAGGACTTCTAATTCCTCACTTGTGTCTATCAAGGCGGCACCAGCGTTTAAAACAACACGGCTCTCCCAGAAATGATGAGCAACGGGCTCGAGTATGGGTTGGCCATCAAAAAGACGCTCCAGTGAAACCGGTGGCCTGGTCAGGATCGACCGCTCTGCGTGCGATGACGCTTCATGTGTGTTCTGATTTGGCGAATTCAATTTAGTTGATGCCTCAAATAGTCTAGAACTGATGCCAATGGAGCACTTGCGTGGCCGATTACCAGATCTGCGGCGCCATAATAGATGTGAAGGACCCCATTCACTAGGGTAGCGCCTTGCGGAAACACCACGTTGTTGACGTCGCCAACCCGTTCGTAGTCTGTTTCTGGCGACATAACGGGCCCAACAGAGCGCGCAATCACTTTTTTGGGATCATCCAGATCCAACAGAGCAATCCCGACGCGATACACATGCTGATCGTCCACGGCATGATAAATAATCAACCATCCTTCATCCGTTTCTATCGGGGTAGGACCGGCACCAATCTTTTTGGACTCCCAGTCCTGCTGCGGCCGCATGACCACGCAGTCCTCGAGAGCGCTGAGATGTTCTTTCCAGACACGCTCCGGAGGATTGTACAGTTGCTCCAGATCGTCGAAATAAATCAACTGAATGTCCGGAACGATCCTATGCAGCATGGCAATGCGCCCGCCGATTCTTCGAGGAAAGATGACCGTATCCTTCGATGGAACGGGGGGGCCAATATTCCCTAGCTTTTTAACCCTTGAAAAATCCTCAGTCGTTGCCAACGCAATGAGTATTTTTGTTGGTACTTCATAGGCGGGGGAGTCCAGTGCTGTATACGTAATGAGAAACGTGTCGTCTATTTTTGAAATTCTGGGGTCCTCAACTCCAAATCTATCCTGGCCTGAACCGGGGGTAAGAAACGGTTCTGGCCGCCAATCAAAGTGAACGCCATCTCTGCTAGAAGCGTAGCCGATTGAAGAAACGTAGTTGTCAAATCCAGTTAGCTGAACTTTAGACGTGGGGTCAACGAGTTCGAATCGCGTGTAGCCGGTGGGAATAGCCCGAAATAACATGTGAGTGATTCCATTTTCGAACCAGACCCCCGGATTGAAAACCGCTCCGGACGCCCAAGGAATGCTGATATCCGGCACCAAAATGGGGCCGGCTGATCTCTGAAAAAGTGAAGTTGTCATTGTTGGTTTTAAATTCCATTCGCCAGAAACTGATCGAGATCTGTATTCTCGTAAATCATTGATTTCTGGTCTGTCAGATTGAGTATCAATCCGAGTCGCTGTTCTTTGGCGCCCGCCCCAATGGTGAACACCCGGTAGCTATAGTCTTTTCCACCCTTTGTTACCTGCTGGACAGTGCCGCCTTTGGCGCTCATCCATTCTTTGGCAACAGGATTGTTTTCTATTTCTAGCACGGTAAATACCGCTTCGATAGTAGATTCTGCTCCCGCGTTTCGGTTTACAATCCCGCCGGGTCCGATGCCATCGTAGCCGCGGCCCGTCGCGGGATCATACATTTTTTCCCCTGCCACGTTATTGCCCGTAAACCAGCTCGCGGCGAGGCCTGCCATGACGGCATATTTTCGATCTGACGTAGCCTCAGATAACTTTACCAATCCGACCGCAATGGCTCTGGTTGCGTAGGCAATCTGTTCAAATTCGCGCTCGTTGTTGGGGTTGTCAAAAGGGATGGAGTGCAAAAATCCGTAAACCAAAAGCCGTGCATAGAAATTATCCGCCTCGAAAATGGCGCTCGCCGGGCGGCCCGCTTCGGACACTGCCATGGTCTGCGAATTCCCCCATCCGTGCCAGATTTCTTGCCAAGACGCATGCGAACCAAACGGAAAGACGTTCAGTGAGCCATATTGCATGGTCGCGATACCATCCGAGAATCGGTCAATCAGTTCTTGAACCACGCCGTCAGGGTAGGCCCGATTTAGAGAAATGAGCCCCAGGAGGAGCTCGCTGGTCGCATCAGATGCCGTCTCATCCACAAGCCACTGGGGATACCTCCGGCCCCCTATGGTGTCATACGTTCCATATTTGGAAAGATATTGCTCCAGATAAGGGAAGGTGAGCCGAATGCGGGTTTCGCACAGTTTAGAGAGAGTTGGGTCCGATGCTTCGAAGACCTGGGCGCACACACCCAAGGCCCAAACTCCCCGACCAGCCCACCATTGAAACGCATCGGCGCGGCTATTTTGATGTGTGGTGTTAATAGTAAGCGCATTGTCAAAAATGAAATTGTAAAACAGGCCATCGGAACGCTGCATCTTCATTACAAAACGAATGAGTTGCTTGGCCTTGTCGGCGGAACCAGAATCGCCCGTAAGCTCAAAATGACGTAAATACACCACCGCCGCACGCGCAGCATCGTCGAGGGCTGCTATCCCCTCGTCTTCGTCGCCAACCCAGCCATAATTTGGCGCCTCAGAATAGATATGGACAAATCGATAGGTCGACCCGTTCTGAATCACCGTTTCTCCCAGGCTATCCAAGTGTTTCAGGTTGAACTGCGAAGCCGACGTCTCGGAGTCAGGATCTTGCGAATCGCACCCCGGAAAAGTGAGGCCACAAAAAAGCATGATCAACAAAAAGGGGACGCCAATTTTGAACCCCGCGCGTATGTAGGTCTGAGATTTCATAGGAGTCTAGCCCTTTAGACCAGTGGAGGCCAAGCTGGAGATAAAGTGTTTTTGGAAATACAAATAGGCGACAACGATGGGGATCCCGAGCAACACAGCGGCTGCCAGCTGAGGCCCCAGTTTGCTTTGAGCACCTCCCCCCACGGAAAACAGGGCAACCATCTGGGGCATGGTCATCCATTCCTCTTGTCGAATAACCATCATCGGCCATAAAACTTCGTTCCAGCTGCCAATAAAAACGAGGATGCCCGCCGTCACAATGGCGGGAATAGAGAGCGGCCACACGATCGTAAATAATATCCTCCATTCGCTGCATCCATCGATGCGAGCCGCCTCTAAAATGTCTGTTGGAAGCGTTAGAAAGCTCTGGCGCAAAATCAATATGGCGGTTGCATTCATCATGAACGGGACAATTAATCCAATCAGAGAGTCCGTCCATCCAAGCGATACGACAAGCGTGTACAGCGGAATTAACATCACCGTAAACGGGACCATCATGGTGAAAAGAATGATATTGAAAGCTGTTTCTCGGCCCTTCCACTTGAGTTTAGCGAGTGCGTACGCCGTGGTTGTACCGAAAAAAAGAACTGAGCACGTAACCGACACAACCACGATAAGGCTGTTTAAAAAGGCCCGCCCGATCGGAATGGTTTCGAACACCATTCGATAGCTGTCCAGGGACCACACCGACGGAAATGGCGCTAACGAGCCAATTTCAACCTCGGGTTTGAAGGTCGCCAGAACCATCCACACAAATGGATAGGCAAAGGCTATCAAACCGATAAAAAGCGCGATATAACCGAGTGTTTTCTTCACGAAGGGGTTAGGCTGAAATCATGGTAGTGAGTGGACATGGGGTAGTTTAGTAAGTCGTTCTTTTTAATAAATGTCTTCCTCCACGAACCGGCGCTGAAGGAGCACAACGATCAAGATGATCAGTGCAAAAAAGAGCCCGAGCGCCGCCGCATACCCCATATGACCGAAGTAAAAGGCCTGATTGTAGATATACAGAAGCGCTGACAGCGTACTGTTCAGTGGGCCTCCTCCGGTCAGGATATAGGGCTCAATAAAGAGCGAAAAACCGCCAATGGTAGACAACACAACCACCGTTACCATCATGGGATTCAGCAGAGGAATAGTCACGCGGGTCCAGCGCTGCCAGGTGGTAGCGCCTTCCAAAAAGGCTACCTCGTACATGGATGCGGGAATATTCTGTAGTCCCACCAAAAATAGGATGATATAGAATCCAACATTTTTCCACGTTGCCATAAGCGCAATGGTGGGCATGGCCCATTCGGGGGATACCAACCACGGAATTCGTTCGCCGCCGAGCGCAGAAAGTACACTGTTGATGTACCCCGTCTCAAAGGCAAATAACTGCTGAAAAAGGATGGCAATCACGACGCCCGAGACCACCACAGGCAAAAAATAAATGGTCCGGAAAAACGAACGGCCTTTCAGTTTTGAATTCAGGAGCTCTGCAAAGAACAGGGACACAAATATTTGCAACGGGATGTGTATAACAAGAAATAGACCCGTGTTGAGCAGGGCTCGAAAAAACAAATCGTCATGGAATAGGCGGGTAAAGTTTTTGAGTCCTACAAATTCCATAGGGGTCACAATATCCCATCGATGAAATACCAAGACCATCGCAAAGAGGAGCGGGTATCCAAAAAAGATGGCAAGGTGCACGAAATAGGGTGCCGCCATGACATAGCCTATGCGTTGCCCGAGTCCAGCCCCACTCCCGTTCGATTTTGATCGTTTCCAGCTCATTTATTCCACTCCTGGATGACCCGAATTCTGGCAATAGCCCTGCGCGTGGCCTCGGGTGGCGAGCGAATTCCGTAAACGGAAGCAGCTTCAAATTGCTGGGCGATGGCATCGAGCAGTTCTGCAAATCCGGGAACGCCCTCCACCCCCGTGGTCAGCGGGACTTGGTCCGCAAAGGGAATAAGCTTGGGGTTTTCCAAGAAAAACGCCGTAAACAAGGAGTCGTCCGTAAGATTTTGCCGTATGGGTATTTGGGTAGCCAGTTCTAAAAGCATAAGATCTGCTTCTTTAGAGACTAAATACTTGGCAAAAGACCACGTTTCCTTCGGGTATTTCGTATTGGAAAATATGGTGATGTTCTTGTAATCGCCGTAGGTGTGAACATCGCCTTTCGTTCCGTCTGGCACAGGTAGGGGGGCATAGGCATAGTCGAGCTCTGGTGGCGCGTTCTCTTGGAGCCAGGCAATATTCCACGGGCCTACAAACTCCGTGGCAATCTGCTCGGACACAAAAGCATTGCCCTGAAACTTGGTTTTGGGGAAAAAATTCCGACGATAAAGCTCTCCAAAAAATGCAAATACGGCATTGGAAGTGAGTGTATCTATGGCTACCTCACCGTTTTCAAACAGCGGAGCCCCTTGTGTCCCACCGAGATAGAAGGAATAGTAATCAAAGAACCGCTCGTGCCAAATGGGTTGAATGTTGCGGTATCCGATCCAACGATCAAAGCGTCCATCTGCGTTCAAATCCTTTGATATGCGCTCGGCGGCCGTCAGGAACTCGCTATAGGTCCTAGGCGGTGTAGCAAATCCGGCCTCCTTAAAGAGGCGAACATTGTACTGCATCAGAATGGGATTGGACTTCCACGGGAGCTGGTAGAAATGACCATCCTCGGCTTTAAAACGGTCATGTAGTGCCGCCGGAACGCGACTTTGGAGAAGCGAATCAAAATCCGCAAAGGAATCTAGAGCGATCACTCCCCCGGCCCGAATAAACGCGCTAACGACGCCCGGCCAGATGTTGGAACAGAGGTCTGGCGTCGTACCCGCAGCCACGGCTGCCAACAGTACTTCTTCGCTGGATTGTCCTGCTGGAAGAGGTTGAACCGTGACCTGAATGTTTGGATGACTGAGGTTCCAAGCGTCCACCAGCCGAGTGGCTAACATCCGTTCCTGCGGATTCTGGGAAGACCAATAGGTGAGTTGAACGACGTCTCCTGACGTTGTATCTGAATCTGAAGGCCGACCGCAACCCATAAAAGCTGCGGCCACTACACTCCATAAAACAAGGTTTCTACTTTTAAACATGGGGCTCCGAAGGGGGCAAGGAATACGTCCCGCCTAGCTCACTCATTAAAATGACATACTCATTAAAAAGACAGGGCCAGTCCAATAACGTGTATGCCACCAAGACGTCCTGCCGCGCGGTAGGCGTAATCCAGTTTCGCGGTCGATTTATCAAACAGCACCTGATGAATCCCAACTCCGGCAGAATAGCCCCCTTCCCGTTCTTCAAGAAAAAGTGACTGAAACCCGGTCCGAAGGAAAACGATACTCTGAAATCCATATTCCACGCCCACATTAACGCTTTCGTTATTAGAGCTCGGATGCAGTGCATCTACATTGATGGTGAGTTGATGCATGCGGGTGAAGATAGGCCGACTCGAAATTCCGAATTGAAAGTTGAGCGGAAGCTTGAAAGAGTCCAACTCGTAATTAACAGGGACGGCGTTGTTATTTCCAAGGTGTCGCGGATCTGGATCAACAAACGTGCGAACGTCGCGTCCGCTCATCTGAAGGTCCGTACCAAAATTGAATATGGCCGCGCCAATGGTCAGGTTGCCGAAGAAATCCGTTCGAAACTGGGTCCCAATGTCGATGGCGAAGGCGCTCGCCGTCGAATTCCAAATACGTTGAGAAATGTATTTTACGGTTCCGCCTACCGCGAATCTGTCCGTAACCTTTCGGCTGTACGTGACAGCAGCAGCCATGTCGGCAGCATCAAACAGCTCGCCCGTACCGTCTTGCCGGTCTTCCGTTCGGACTAGCATTTCAGGCACTCCGAGGCGAGTCAAAGAGAAGCCCAACGAACCTTTGGAGCCCAAATTAAGACCTACCCCGATGTAGTCGAAATTGATATTGGCCAGCCATTCGCTGTGCGTGACGAAAATTTCGGTGCCGCTCGCCGCTGCAAGGCCGGCGGGATTCCAGTACAAGGCAGAAATGTCGTTTGCGGCTGCCACAAAAGCTCCTCCCTGACCCAGGGCACGCGGCCCAACACCAATCTGAAGAAAATCTCCAACGGTAGTCCCGACTTTTGATACGCCCTGGCCCAAACTCGTAAAGGGAAAGCCGATCGAAACCGCTATAACCAATGCGAATAGGGCCTTCTTGCGTATTTGGATTGAGTTTTTCATTTGATCACCGCAAATCGACCGATTTTTTCGCCTATTCCCGGAGCATCCACGTGAAAGAGATAAATACCGTAAGCGATATTCATTCCATCTCGAGTCACCAAGTCCCAAGATTCCTGACCATCATCCCCCGTAGAATCGTGATAGAGCGTCTGTACCAACTGTCCGGTCGTCGTGTAAATGCGGATCGTGCACTCGGGTGGAAGATTCATAAAGAACAAGCGTCTTTCTCCACGGCCAGCGCGAAACGCATTGGACGGTTCGAACGTGCTCGTGGCTACATACGGGTTGGGGACGACCATAATCTTGTCTAGGTCAGCCTTGGCATGCTCTTTCGAAAACGAGGACGGCAAGAGCATGAATGTTGCTTTGTCGCCAGACTGAAATGGTTTGCTCGTCCTGAATTGTAACGTGGTGTCAAAGTCGGGCGGAATGACGGGGGTATCAGGTTCGAGTTGCGGGTCTGGTGGGACTAAGCGGATGGTCCAACTGGCTTTCCAGGCCCCGCCGGCAAAAGTAGGCTCGAGGTCCGGCGTTAGCCCCGAAACAAGCACGATGAGCTCACCGTGATCATAAACGCCATTGGCGAGACCAATCTTGTCCTCAAGAATGATGAAAGGTTGCCTTTTCCCGGTAGTCAGGTTATCAATGTAAAATGGCGCAGGAATCTCGCGCATACCAAACCCTAGTCGAAGCGATGTGCTGGAGGGGGCTTCTGTAAAATGAATCGCAAAGTCGGCGGGCACCGGGATAAACCGGCTGGATACGGCCGCAATGACGGACGCTGGCCGCACCGACGCAACGAACGTACCAATATCTCCAATGAACTGAACCGTCGAGTCGATAATGGCCACGGTGGTTGGAGATAGAATGTTGACCAGAAACCCTTCAACAGGAGGTATTTCTCTTTTCCCGTCCGATAAAACGCTTTCCTCGAGAATCGCACCTGTTGTCACATTCGTTAGTTTGTAAGAAACATCAGGCGAATTCTGCCAAACGGAAGAATTGGTAAAGGTAAGTTCATAGGAAGCGTTGCTTTGAATCGCGGAGGGGGAAGTGATTTCCACGTCCACCGAGCCCGTACCCTTGAAATCGAGCGTGAGCGATTCGAATGAGGGCGGGACATATCCTCCTGCTGGAGCCCGTGGAGTCACAACAGCGGTGTTGATATCGGCCACGATGTTGCCCGCCACATCGTTCTTAATCACGGCAGAGGTCAAACTGGGAGACAGTCCCCTCGTCGAACCATCGGGATTGGTGGTTACGGCTCCATTAGTGTCTTTGGATAAAAATCCTCGATCGTAAGCCACGACGGCGTAATAATAGGTTTGACCGTTGGTAACATTTCGATCGATGAAGCTGTGCCGGATTCCGCTGTCCGTACCCATGTTGAACCGGACCCCGTTTACTGAAACCGGGTGGGGTCCCCGTAGTCCATTAATCAAATCAAATTGGGCGATCGGCTTTTGATAGATGTTATTTCCGAAAGAGTCCGTAATAGTCAGATTTTCCTCGAAATTGGGCTCAGTAGACCGATAGACCAAATAGCCTTCGAAATCGAATTCCCTTAAAAAGGGGTCGAACGATTTTTCGGCACTGTCATCCCACATCAACGAGACCTGACCATCTCCTGCTACCACTTGCAACGTCGGTTTATTAGGAGGCCGGGCAAACTGATAGTCAGAATTATAGATTTGTTGCACCGTTTCCTTCTTCCGGGCCAGGGAGGAGTTTTCGATTTGCCGAGGGTCGCTGAAGTCTTTGTCCGCGAATAGGAGCGCCATGGAAAAACGCTCGGTCTGGCCTGCGGCCAAAGGAAATGAGCCGGAGGAGAAGAACATCCCCAGGTTTCGACCCCCTTCTAGGACGATATCTTCCAATGGGGGAAGCGCGCGTGAGAAGATGTTGTAGTTCTCCTCATCGTTTGTCAGTTCATAATCGTGCACGTTAAAAATAGAGAACCCCGTCAGCCCGATTTGGTCGGATTCGTCTTTGTCGAGCGCGTCAAAATTGGGCTCTCCAGCCGTTGGGATCCCGTCCCCTTCGCCCACATCACGGCCGGGATAGTTGGGAGCTGTTGGGCCTAGGCCATCGGCGCCAATATCGTCGTTCAACGGTTCGTCTACCTCCCACGCACCCGAACCATTTAGGTCCTGAAAGCCCAGCCAATCCAGTTCTTCATCGCCCGTCCACCACCGACCGGCCAGAAAAGCAGGACGTTCCTCTACCCCTCGATAAAAGGATTCAAACTTGACCAAATTATAGTTCAGGTTCACATACGCCAGAATCGCGTCTTGGCCTTCGATCAATTGCCCGGGTCCACTATCGCGTCGCTCATTGGTTATCCCGTCCTCATCGTTGTCCAAGAGGTCAGAATGGTTGCCCGGAGACTCCAAGAACGCATATCCGGCGGCGCCAACGGGGCCCCATCTTCCAGGAGTCCCTATTCCATCGTAGTCCCACGTAAAGGCCAAGTCGAGTTTGGTGCTATAGGCCCCCTCATCATCACCAGAGTCGTCCGTTCCCCCTGTTCCCCAGTCGATATACTGTGAAAAATAGACATCGTCGTAGTCCACTTCGCATTCATTGGTAATCTCATAGAGCCAAAAAATCACATCCTGCGCCAGCGGATGATTCCATTGAAAGGCTCGCACCGCGACTTCCAATCCTAGGCCACCCCTCGTTTCGTCGCCGGGACAGGGATAAAATCGATGAGGCTCGAGGGTCCATTCTCGGTCTGGACTGTCGTCAAAAACAAAATAGGTTTCCACATCGGCGTTCTGTACGCCTTTTCCAAAGAAACCATTCCATTGTCCAGCCCAGTCTATTGGACGGTCGGGCCACTCGGATGGCCACGTAACAGGGTCGTCGCTTCGGGCCGGGGACTCCTGTCTTGGGTTGGAATAACCGGGGACCGGGCCCCAGCCCCAAGGCTCTTTCCCTACCGGATCCCTGTCTATAAATTCCCGATAGTTGGTACTGACTGGCTTGATGATCTCGCCGTTCGCGTCTTTCGTCTTTACCGAAACGATAAATGCGATCCCATCCACATAGGAGTGACCACTTCCTTTGGGCCATTCTCCCGAGGGTTGATCTGGCCAGCGCCCAATTTCACCGTGATTGGCAAACAGCGTTCGCACTCTGTTGCCATCCAGAACCCCCCACTGAGTCAATCGCGTATTCCCTTGATTGGGATCAGGCACCCGCTGCGCGAGGCTCGGCGTGGACACGGCGGCCATTCCAATCAGGAGTAGGGCAAAACTTTTCATGAACGGGGTACAAATTTAGAAGCTGAAAGAAAGGCCCAGGGTCACCTGTCTTGGTGACGAATAATAATTGGGTCGTTCGAAGAACTCTTCTTTCGTGTTCAGCCCCTGAGGTTGGCCCTGCAGAAACTGAAGATTGGGAAAAGCCCTGCCCGTATCCGAGTACACGTCGTGTTCATCTCGTCTGTCAAGCAAATTGAACACACGTGTAAATAATTCTACCGGTGTGCCTCGGATGGTGAGGCTCTTCGTCGCGTACAAGCTGAACGAAACCGTTCCCCTACGACGTCCGGAGTTCTCAATCCCGATGCGTTCATCCGCTAGCGAGGGCGTATAGGGAAGGCCGGAGCCTAGATGCCCAACAATTGTGGCTATCCAATGGCCGGGAGTGCCGAATGTAAAGGTAGTATTGAGCTGATTTCGACGATCCCAGTCTAGAGGAACCAGCTGTTTTTCAGGCTCGATGCCGGCCTGTTCATCCAATAAAGAGGACCGTGGATCGCTTGCATTGCCCTGGGCCACTTGAAACGTATAGTCAATTTTAAGCCCAAACCCATCCTTCAGGCGCCTTTCAAACGAGAGGATAAACCCTTTTACTTGGCCGTAGTCACGGTTTACAAATCGGCCATATTTTTCCAGTTGAAACGCCTCATCAAAACCGGGAGAAATCACTTCAAGACGCGTCCCCAACAGGTTTTCGATGTCTTTGAAATAGACGGTCATATCGACGCCAATAACGTCGGACAAGGCCTGTTGAAGTCCGATTTCGTAAGCCACCGTGAGTTGGGGTTTTAAATCGGCGTAACCAAAGGCGCGATTAAGTCCCTCTTCTGGGTTGAAAATGTAGTCTGGATTGCTGAAAAGGAATTCAAAAGGAGGCATCTGGAAGAAATGTCCATAGGCCACGTGAACCACGCCGGTCTCGGACAAGGGATATGCCAAGCCGACGCGCGGAGAAAGTTGATACTTTGGCGATGAAGGCAGTCTGGCAGAAGTCCTTGGGCGTCCGAAGTCCTCCAATACCTCACTCCGTCCATCGAAATAGTCGAACCGGAGGCCCACATTGACCACCATGAACTCAAATTCCATTTTGTCCTGGACATAAAACCCGGCTTCGATTGGGCTTTCGTTGTACAAAACGTGGTCCGGGGTCCCAGTAAGAGGGACGGAGGGGGTAAATTCAGTGCTCGAGTTGTTTTTCACCTCAAAATCGTCCAGAAACAGCTTGTGGCGCTTAAACTCAGCTCCCGTTTTGATCATATGCTGTCTCGACACCTGGCTGGTATAATCCAGTCTTCCCACGACGGTATTCGTTTTTCGCTCAAAATGACCCATGTTGGCGCCTCCCCTGAAGAACGAAAAGTTACCGCCCAATTGCCTGAGTGAACTATCGTCTGGGTAGCGTACGTCCAACGGATCTTCGTACACGTAAGAGGAAACCTTATTGGAGAAAAGGGCAATTTTAGCGTCAAGAAAGCCGGATGAACCAAAAAGATGGGTATAGGTCGTAGTCCAAGATTCGGAGTCGCCGTAGGTAGTCGGAACTCCGTCTGGATTTAAACGAAAGTTGTGATCGTAGTCCTGCCCTTTATCTCGTTGAATCAGCAGGTTGGTAGTCAATTTGTCGGCCCCAAAAACTCTGGCCGAAAGCTTTAACTGTCCCGTTATTTGCTCATTCCAGTTCATCGAAGTAAACGAGCTGTCGCCAAAGGCTGGAACGTAGACGTCTCTGCCGTCAAATTCGACGATTTGCCCCGTTGGCGCATTGGTACTGACTGGTTTTACTACTCTTTGTCCATACAAATACCCTTCGTTTGCCGCCCGGCGGCCCGATGCAAAAAAGGTCAACCACTTTTTCGCTGCCGGTATGGGTCCGCTAAACGATGCTTGAATTTCATTGGATGATGTGGGAGAAAGCTGGGAGATCCGGGGATATAATTTGGTATCTGAAGTCAGGTAGTCCCCCATAGATGCACTAAAAGAGCCTTCGTATTTCTGATTTCCGTCTTTGGTCACGATGTTGACCACACCCGACTGCGCCTGCCCGAACTCTGCATTAAAGGTCCCACTGATAATCTCCACCTCTTGGATGGCATTATTTTCAATTTGGAAGGCAAATGTTTGATCAAACACATCGTTGATCGGAATTCCATCTACCATGTAAGACACTTCACCTGCACGGCCGCCACGAAAATGGCCGTCTACAACGCCTGCCTGCAGATTGATTACATCTGAGAAGTTGAGGACGGGAAGCACTTTGAGATCTTCCGCCGATATGGAGGTCGAAGACGACGTTAGGTCTCGCTGCACGATCGGTCGCTCGGCTACGATTATAATCTCTTCTCCCGCAATGATTTCGACAGATAGTGTGAAGCTAAGGTCGGTCGTTTTGCCGATCTGGACCCGAACATTTTCCACCGTGACGGGCGTAAACCCTATGTAAGACGCTCGAACACTGTACGTCCCTGGTTTTACATTTAGGATATAAAAGTAGCCATCAAGATCGGTGGTCGTTCCTTGAAGCGTGGAGGGAATAAAAACGTTCACGCCTGGCAGTGACTCTCCCGTCGAAGCGTCAATGACCGTTCCTGCAATCTTTCCAGTGGTTTGAGCCGATGCAGGGAATACAATGGTAAAGCAAAAAGCCAAAAACACGAGTGTGGCCGGTAATATGGTATACCAATTCACTCGAATGGGGGGGTTCGACACGGTTACATCCTGTAAATCGTTAATCGTGGGGCGGCGGGAAATCCTTTTCCCGCCGCCCACATCAGTCAGATCTATTTGAGAAGAACCATGCGCTGTGTGATCATTCGACCATTCACTTTGAGCGCATACAAATACACGCCGCTGGTATAGTTCGAAGCGTCAAACGTAACCGTATGGCGACCTGAAACCAACGAACTGCCATTTACCAGCGACGTAACCCATTGACCCAAAACATTGTAAACGTCTAGCGTGACGTTACTCTGGTCTTTAAGGTCGAACGTAATCGTCGTGACAGGATTGAACGGATTGGGATAGTTCTGGTGAAGCACAAACGTTTCCGGTAGTTCTTCGCCATCGAGTTCGAAGTCGATCGATGTAGCGAGTGCGCTTCCACCCAAGGCTCCGATATACACATCATCCCAATAGGTAACACCGCTAAACGCGTGGTAGTAACGGAGCCTCATTTCTGTAGCAACGGCATTCGCTGGCGGATAGGCCACAACGGCATATTGTTTCCAGCCACTGGACGCTGTTTGAACCAAACGTGGAATAAGGTGCTCGTTGTTGCCTTGATCGAGCGTCACATCCACGCCCCCAACTTCTCCAAATCCCGCAGCACCGCCTGTGGTGTTTTCGTACCAAAGCGCCGACATGCCCAGTTGATTCTGGCCGGTACCAATCGTGGTCGGGCTAGCATTGTTTTCATGCTTGACCCAGTAACTGAATAGTACGGGAGTACCAGCCGTAACTGGTACGCGCTGCGAAATGGCAGGCGTTTCGTTTGAATTAACGCCGTTAGCCTCAATTCGAAGGCTGTTTACGCCCGAATGTGCCTGCGCGTCGGATACCGTCATGAAATGGGACTGCGCAGCTGGAAAGGCTCCGCCTGCAGCCATTCCATCCCACCAGTAGTACCAATTGTCGCCGGCATCTCCGTTGGCATTGAACCAGTCTCCTGCCCAGCCGGTCGTACCAGCGTTGCGAATGAAGATATCTTCGAGATACGCAGAACCCGTAGCATTGGCGCCTTTGCGGAAGGTGATCCGTACGCTTTTTGCTGCTTTGGCGGAAGGAAACGAGATGGCTCCAATCGAAAGGCTGGACAATTCAACCCAGCCGCTCGATGCCGCCGTTTGAGGCACATCTATGACGACCGGTGCGCCCAGTACGTTGGTGCCACCGGGGACGTCGAAAAACTCAAAAACAAGTTGGAATTTAGACGCATCATCCGCAGGATTGGTGTTGACCCCGTCTGTATAGACCCAGCCACCTACAATAATCTCGGGTGTCCCATCTCCAGGAATGCCGCCAACCCAATTGCGAACGGCTTCATTCTGAGCCCAGCTCGACGTGCCTGCTCCTGAGAGCTTGAGACTATAGCCCGGCGTGCGGCTTTGTTCTTTCGACCATATCGCACCTGAGCCTGTTGGCTCCCAGTATGCTGGCTTCATGGTCTCAAATCCGCCGTTGGCCAACAAGTTGCCCGTACCAGTCAGCGCAGAAACAGGTGCAATGAATACGTCGTCCCAGTAGGTTGCCCCACTAAAGGCGTGGTAGTAGCGGAGCCTCATTTCTGTAGCAACGGCATTCGCTGGAGGATAGGCTACAACGGCATACTGTTTCCAACCACCCGCGGCCGTTTGAACCAACCTCGGAATAAGGTGCTCGTTATTGTCTTGAGCGAGCGTAACATCCACGCCCCCAACTTCTCCATATCCCGCAGCGCCGCCTGTGGCGTTTTCATACCAGAGCGCGGACATACCCAGATTGTTCTGCCCCGTACCGATTGTGGTCGGGTCGGCATTGTTTTCATGCTTGACCCAGTAACTGAATAGTACCGGCTCGCCAGCCGTAACCGGAACTCGCTGCGAGATGGCAGGTGTTTCGTTAGAATTAACGCCGTTAGCCTCAATTCGAAGGCTGTTTACGCCCGAATGTGCCTGCGCGTCGGATACCGTCATGAAATGGGACTGCGCAGCTGGAAAGGCTCCGCCTGCAGCCATTCCATCCCACCAGTAGTACCAATTGTCGCCGGCATCTCCGTTGGCATTGAACCAGTCTCCTGCCCAGCCGGTCGTACCAGCGTTGCGAATGAAGATATCTTCGAGATACGCAGAACCCGTAGCATTGGCGCCTTTGCGGAAGGTGATCCGTACGCTTTTTGCTGCTTTGGCGGAAGGAAACGAGATGGCTCCAATCGAAAGGCTGGACAATTCAACCCAGCCGCTCGATGCCGCCGTTTGAGGCACATCTATGACGACCGGTGCGCCCAGTACGTTGGTGCCACCGGGGACGTCGAAAAACTCAAAAACAAGTTGGAATTTAGACGCATCATCCGCAGGATTGGTGTTGACCCCGTCTGTATAGACCCAGCCACCTACAATAATCTCGGGTGTCCCATCTCCAGGAATGCCGCCAACCCAATTGCGAACGGCTTCATTCTGAGCCCAGCTCGACGTGCCTGCTCCTGAGAGTTTGAGGCTGTAGCTCGGCGTGCGAAATTGCTCTTTCGACCAAGTCGCACCGGCGCCTGTTGGCTCCCAGTAGGCTGGCTTCATGGTCTCGAATCCGCCGTTGGCTAACAAGTTTGCTGCTGAACTAGCGGAAATCAAGGATGACAATTCATTTTGGGCTGATACCGGCGCTGCCCATATCCCTAAGGAAAAAGCTAGCACTAGTATGCTAACGGAACTCCGCCAGCCAAATCGTAACACATTTTTCATTTCAGACCCCCTCGTGAGGTTATTGGATTTTGAATGTTTTTTTTGTGGTAGGCTTAAAAACATTCTTTTTGCGGCCAAAATGGCCCGACTAACTTGATTCTCTGATAATCAATTCTGTAGGCACTCGCACGATGTGCGAGCGTCGTTCAAAGTTGGGATAGGTTGCAGGAAAGCCGGCCATCAGCTCGTTCAAGTACTTCATGGCTAGTTCGCCCAGTTGCTCTTTGTAGACCCGAACAGTCGTTAACGAAGGCCGGAAATGATCTTCTCGCGCCACATCGTCAAAGCCCACTACCGCCAAATCTTCCGGGACGCGAATACCTTGACTCGCGGCTTGGTCTAATAAGCCCATGGCGATTGAGTCATTCGCGCAAAAAACGGCCGTAGGTCTTTTACTGCATTCAAAAATTTGTTGGCTCAGCTCAAAACCGGTGCCATAGTCCGGTTCGCCTTGGTCGGAGACTATCTCGCACGAAGGTTTTCCCAGTCTAGCATCATTAAGGCCTATCCTGTACCCTTCCAGCCGCTCTTTTAGGCTTGGATGCAACATATCGGCACCCAGAAAAGCGATGTCTTCATGACCCTTAGACACCAAGTGCTCAACGGCCAACTTGGCGCCCTGCTGGTTGTCAATCACAACAGCAGGATGGTCCTTTAATTGATAGTCAATGAGTACCAAAGGAATACGGGCACCGGCAATACTCTCAATAAAATCTGAATCGACTTTCCCTGCAATTAAGACTCCATCCACGTTACGCTCTTGTAAAAAGCGAGGGGTATGAAGGGAGGCGTCAAACTTTTGAGGGATGGTTGTGAGAAGCACATAAAGCCCGTGAAAATGAGCTTCAAATTCTGTTCCAAGGAAAATGCGGGTATAAAAAGGTTCACTTCGCGCGAAGTGATCGGCTCGTAGAACAAAGCCTATGTTTCCGGTACTCTGCATAGGCAGCTTCCTCGCTGCTTGCCTCGGAACATAATTCAGCTGTTTCGCAACATTAAGTACGCGCGTGCTAGTCTCGTTGCTTACGAATCCTTTTCCGTTCATAACAAGGGAAACGGTAGAAATCGCGACACCGGCCTTCTTAGCCACGTCTTTTATAGTGCTCCTTTTCGGTCCGCTCGTTGGTGACGCCATCGCAGTTTATAGAAATTTATCGAAACGTTTCGATCCGAACAATATCACATAAACTTCACTAAGTCAAGTTGGGCGATAATCTGTCTCTAAACGCTTGTTTTACAGCTTAGAACGAGGCCGAAACCGTACCCGTCCCCGACGTAAACGTGGTCCGGAACGAAATGAGGTACAGGCCAATGTCCTCTTCAATCATAGAAAGGTCCATGATTCCCTCCAGTCCGTCAACGAAAATGGATCTCAAGGGAAGCGGTGAATAGACGGCATATTGAACGTCTTGACCGGGCACCCCACGAGCGGTAATCGTCAGCTTTTGTTCCTTTTTCTGGAAAGAAACATGAGTAACGCGCGCACTGGCCCGGGCCAAATACGGGCTCGCCGGGTGGCCGCGTACCAGCTCAATTCGGTTCACCGCCGCCGTCAAAACAGCCGATGCAGCCCCCATACCGTCAAGCGTAATGCTCTTAAAGGTTGAACCCTTCCCTGACCACGTAACGCGGCTTTTCTGCCCACCAACCATCAAGTCGTAGGCCGTATTTTCGAATGCGACGGGAGTTCTTGGTTCAAAAGAGACGTTCCAGGCGTTTTCCCGTACCCCCGAAAGTTGATAAAGGACATGTAAGTACCAGCCTCCCGCCCATAAAAACGTGGTTTTATCAATTTGACCATAGGTTGGGGAATCGGGATTGGCCTCGCGGTACTCGAAAAACGCGGGCTGACCGTTGGGACTTTGCCGGATTCCGTCGAGGGTCAGATAGTCACGAAGCGCTTGCGCAGCCGCCTCCGGTTGGTCGGATGCGATCAGGCCAAGAATATACCAGGCGATTCCCTGAGGCCATACGCCCCCATTCATATATTTGTAGGGCGCTCCAACCTCTCCCTCAAGGAACTGGTACCGTTCCGTCAGTTCATGAAAATCGGGAGGCATGGCATTTCGTATGCCAATTTGTTCGTCGAGTAGTTCCCTGCGCGCCGTTTCCAACAGCGTGCGCATACGAACTGAGTCTAGTTGTCCAAAAGCGGCTGCCAACAACGATCCGGAATAATAGTGTCGATCGACACGAACCGAGTCCACCATATTGAGCAAATAACCCGCCTCATCGTCCCACAACTTGTCTACTAATTGCTCCTTCATGCGCCCTGTTAAGCGGGCGTAATACGAAGCTTTCGGATCCGACGTACCAAGCTCCGTATCTAGGTAGAGATACGATTGCAGTGCCCGAATCGTGAGCGTGGTGATGTAGGCACGCGCCCCGTACTTATTCCCTATATCCCACCAGTCCGGCCTAGATGCGTACATCAAATCGGCCTGTTCATTTTCCAGCATGATTCGTAGGCTTTGCCGAATCATGGGAAGCATCTCAGATAGGGTGGCTCGATCGCCGCTGTGTTGCAAATAGGAAGCCGACGCAATGACCAGCCACAGATGATTCCAGTTGTCCGCATTGGTTGGCTCGGTCTTGAATCCGTCTTCCCGCCAGTAGTAAGCATGGGGCAACAGGCTGTCGCCTCGGGCCAACGTCAGGATATACTTCAGGTCTTCTTTCACTCGTTCGGTGTCAAACATCACGGCTCCCAGATCTGTGAGCAGCAGGTCATGGGTAAAAAAGAAATTGTATTGGGCAGGGGTCGGCATTGGCACGATATGTCCATCGATATAGTGCTTATCGGCTTGCAAAAGAGCCTTGGACCACTGCATTGTCTGGTAAAGCGAGGTATCCGCAATGGAGAAAAGGGCCTCATGTTGGGCATAATTGGATACCCGATCTGCGTAGGCTTTTACGTCGTCCTGCCAGACGCTTCCTGCTTGGGCCAGAATAGCTGCGCAGTCTTTCCGATCGCACGAACCGATGAGCTGAATAATGTCCATCGATTCGCCCGGAGCCACCGTTTGGTGGTAAGAGAAGGACGAAGCTGGATTTTGTTGAACCACTGGCAGGCGGTTTGCTTCTGGACCGAAGGCGTCGGGGGCCACGCCTTTATTGAGGACGAACACCTGTGCATTTCCCGCTTCCGGGCGGACATAGTCCGCAAGAAAGGTTTGCCCCTGGTTTTGGTAGGAAGTCCAGGCGCTATCGACCAACGTGTAGGCGTGAGACGTGTGCAAACTGGCCGCCATTTCGACCGTAAGCCCGATGTTTTGGGGCGACATGTCCTTGTTAGTGACCGAAATACGCAAGACCATTAACGGCAGCTCTTCCCCAAACTGATAGGATACATCAACCGAGTATTCAGGTGTTTCGGATGAAAAGACGACTCCCGCTGGAGTACCGCGATAGCCAAACGACTCATTTTGGAGATTTCTTAGCGCTCCGTCGACGGAAAGAAGGACACTAAATGGTTGGGAGACATCCCGTTTCCAATAGTCGGTGCTTAAATCGATACTGTTTGCCACCGGGGAGTAAAAGCTAATGCGTGACGGAAACGGTCGACTATGGTGAAATTCAATACCTACAAAAGGTCCACCCACTTGGAGTTGACCACGACCTTGATCAAAAGAAGCTGCATACGAAGGCTGGTCGAAGCGGGCCGTCTGGGCATACGTGTAGGCCGCGAGCAACGCGAAAAGCGTCAAAAAAATGGGCAGGCGTAAGAAAAATCGAACGCGAAGAGGAGACACCGCGTGTAGAAACGGACTACAAATCCGAATAATGTAGATCTGTAGCATCGGTATTCTCTGAATCGAAAGAAGTGTTATGAATAAGCGTTCGGTCTGAAACGACTTGGCTCATCATACGCTGCCTAGTTCGAGAAAGAAAACAGGGCCCTCTGCGGTCTTGATGCCGGTCCTCTTCTCTTGGACCGATTTCCTGTTAAAACGAAGCACTGACGCCAAATTGGAACGTGCGGCCGGGCGAAGGTTCGAAATAGCGTCCACCAAAGGCGTTGACAACCATCGAGCCCACGTACTTCCGATCAAACACGTTGGAAGCCTTGGCAAACGGTTGGATATGCGCCCCTCCAATGTAGAGTTTGGTAAATCCAACGTTGATATCGACAATCCGATATCCGGCGTTGTAGGTCGTATTGTCGTTTTCGGCAAAGGTGGAGGAAACAAAATCAGTTGCCAACTGACCATAAAAGCCTCCCTTCACCGCTCGCAGACCCAAAAACAAATGATGAACAGGTATTCCAGGAAGTCTGAGGTCCTTTAGCTCACCCAGATCGAATTGATACTGGCTCATGGTATAGGTGGATTGCAAACTTAAGACCTTGCTAAATCTTGTTAAAAGGGCGATTTCAATCCCGATATGCTTGGTTTCTCCAGCGTTCTGGTAGTACGTACGTCCCGATTGATCTTGAAATGGTTCAAGTTGGTCCGAAACGGTCATTCGAAAAACAGCCACGTCGAATGAACTTCGACCAGCTTGACCGCGTGCACCGGCTTCAAATCCCCACGTTTTTTGCGCACCAACTTCCGAATTTAGCCCCGCCGAGCCATTGGGCTGATTGACCAACTCCGTTGTGGTGGGGGTTTCGAAGGCGGTTGAATAGTTGACAAACAATAATCCTTCCCCTACCCGTAGAGCCAAACCCATTGAAGGACTTAAAGCAGAAAAGGATCGGTCGCCGGAAAGCGATTCATGCCCAAGCAGGTGGTCTGTTAGGGTAAAGTCGATGGCGTCTGCCCGTAGCCCGGCCGTTGCTGTGAGCAACGGGAGCAGATTAATTTGGCCGAATACAAATGCGGAAAGGTTGCGAACCTCTTCTTTTTGATCCAACTCGACGTTCGAACCAGCATTCCCGCCGACATTGTCAAAATTTAGGCGGTCATCTTCCTGAAAACCCGCATCCACACCCATCCCCCAACCGGCGTTTTGTCCGTTCTTCTGAAGTTGAACGCGTGCGCCCCCCACTTTTCTAGCGAGATCGATGTACGCATACGTCAAAGGATTGTCCAACTGTCGGGTCAACCCATAGGCCGTTACCGATAATAAACCGATGCCCATTTGATGGTAGATGGTTGCCCCCGCCTGGACCTGGGTACTCTCTTTTCCAGCCAACGTGTTCACATTGCGCACATCTGCTGCTTGCGGGTTTTCAGCCACTTGAGCCAAAGTCAGCGCCCCGGGCGACTCCGAATCTTGAACGGCGAAACCCGAAACAACTCTCATCTGGGTTTTTGACCCCAAATTGAATTTGGCCGTCAGCGCAGCCCGAGTAAATCTGCCCTCGGAATAATCTCGATAGCCCGAGCTACTTACCGATGAAGCGTATCCGTAGAACCGGTGTTTACCAACAGGAACCGCCGCGTCCGCAGAAAACTGCTGAAGCCCGTAGCTACCACCCATGCCCCGAATTCCGATGCGAGTGGTGTCTTGAAACGCATCGGTCGACAGCATGAGCACACCACCACTACCATTGCCCCAAAAAGTAGAAGACGGGCCTCGAACAATCTCGGCCCGCCGAATAAAAGCCGGGTCCACGATATCGAGCGAGCCTTGGCCATCAGGGAGCGTAAGGGGGATCCCATCAAGCACTACCTGAATACCTCGAACTCCGAATGCCGAACGCCATCCCATCCCACGAATCAAAAATCGTTCGCCGAGTGCCGAATGCCCTCGATCGTTAACGGTAAGGCCTGCCATTCCTTGGAATGTGTTTTGAAGGGATAGTCCGGGTTGGAGGGCCACCTCCGCGGCCGACCTACGAAGCGTAGAAATTGCAAAAGGCGCGCTCCTTTCCGTGGAAACGGACCGAAGGGCTTCTACTTGAACGCCGGGCAGGCTTACCTGAAGCGTATCCACTGTTTGAGCGCCGACCAAAGCGGCGCTGACCATAGCGAGCGCTATCCAAAAAAGGCTAACTACCCCCCAAGCACGTCTCGGCTTAGGAATCACATAACATCGGGAGGGTAATTTTAACAACATGGGGCGTAATTGGAGGAGTGCTTTTCGATGGAGCCTAAAGATAGCTCGTTTGGCGTCATCCGGCACTACCCGCCTCCCGGCGCCGCGCACTCACAGAGCGCCCGTCTTGGCGGCAGCATAAAATGTGTTTGCTAAATATTTTTGTTTGAGCTTTCAAGGCACCGAATTGCATTTTGCAATCGTTCATTTCTTCGTAGGTTGGGATTCTCCGCCTATCTCTGACTTTTCTATTGAGTTATTCTAGAATGCAACTTTCTGCTTTCGCGGTAGGCGTCTTCGCCACAGTGGCCTCCATACCCGTTTTGGGTCAAACATTTACGGCCAATTCGCAATTATTCGATCCCCCTCTGTCAGCGGCGACCTCCATTTCGTCAATCTCGCTAGCCGATTTCAATGGCGATGGGCGGCTCGACTTTTACTATCCAGGTGCGCTTTATAAACAAGAGCCAGACGGCTCCTTCAAGGAAGTGCTTCGAGCAGCGGGAATCGACTTTGAAGGAGATGCGCCAAATGGGGCCATTTTCGGCGATGCCAATCTAGACGGATTGCTTGACTTGTTTATACTGGACAGCGTGCCTGGCAGTCGGATCTTCTTCAACCGTTCGGGTGGGAAATTTGAGTTGGGAAATTTTACAGCCGGTATTCAATTGACCAGTCCTCCGGTCGGCGGATTTTGGAGAGACATGAACGGAGATGGTTGGCTTGATTTTGTAGCCGCCTATAGACAAGGAAATCATGCTCTTTTAACGGGATTCGCCAATGGCCGTTATTCAGATCAAGGAGCTTTCTTTACGTTTCGAAGTGGGTCTAGTATCTGCTCCCTAACACCCGGGGATTACGATCGCGACCGCGATGTCGATGTGTACGTATCGGCCTGCACGGCTCCAAACGAGTTACTGACCCAAACGGGGGCGCCCAATCGTCCTCGATTCACCAACACTGCAAATACGGCGGGAGTAGCTAGCACAAAGCGTAGCAAGGAGGCGCGGTGGTTTGATTATGACAATGATGGTTGGCTCGATTTGATTGTCGCGAACGATTTTGTGGAGCTTACCAATTATTCCTATACGTTGTTGTATCACAACGAGCGCAATGGCCGGTTCGTGGACAAAGCCCTTGAAGCCGGAATTGAAGGCGCCCGCAATCCCCTTGGAAACGGACCATTGGCCATCGCAGATTTTGATAATGATGGCTGGCAGGACGTCTACCTCCCAGGAAATGGACTCGGGGCGTTATTCCATAACAACCACAATGGAACCTTCTCTGAAATATTTAGCGCAGCTACCGGGTTGCAAAACACTCCGGCCGCCACTCAAGCCGGCGACTTCAATAACGATGGCTGGATGGACCTTCTTTTACCTGGGGAAGGGATTCTCTACAATGATGGCGGGTCCAACAATTGGGTTACGATTGAAGTCAAAGACGACCTTCAAAATAGGTTTGGGGTAGGCGCCACCCTGCGTCTTACGACGGATGCGGGCGTCCAAACCCGCGTAATCGAGGCGGGTACCGGGGGACTTGGCCATGGGAATGGGTTGAAGGCCCACTTTGGACTGGGAACGGCCACAGAAGCCGCTTCCTTGGAAATACTGTGGCCAACCGGCACTTCAGAGGTTTATTCCAATCTCGCCGCCAACAAGAATCACGTATTTGTTCGCGGAATTGGACCGAACCAACCACCAGCGGCCTTTTCACAGACGTTGCCTTTAGTGGCTGGATATGTCGAACCAACGGCAGAAAAAATCCGGTTTGAATGGGAGGCAAGTGCCGATGTTGACCCCGTCACATACACGTTGTCCGTTTCTGGCCCGGGCATTTCGCTATCCTTTCCAGACATCGTAGATCCTTTTTTTGAACTGACCGCCGCCCTTCTGCCGGTAAATCAGGTTTTTGAGTGGTCTGTTCGCGCTACGGATGGCCATTCCGTTCGGTACAGTGGAGAAGAACGCCTCTTTACCTTCGGCCAAGCCGGAACGGCCGTATCGACGTTTCGGGCTCCCGTTGCATACAATTTCGGCTTGCCAGAAGTCTCCGATGGCCTGGTTCGGTTTGCCGATATCGATGGAGATCGCGATCTCGACCTTTTAATTGCAGGTGATGGCGCCATAAATGGTCTGGTAAACTTATATCAGACAAGCGATCGCCAAATATTGCTCCCTAATGATGGGGGCAGCTACATCTTTAAGGCTCCTTCGCTCATTGCGTCTTCGCTCGTCGCCGTCAAATATCCAAAAGCTGCCTTTGGAGACATCGACCGAGATGGAAAACAGGACTTGATTATGTCGGGCATTTCATCTGTAAACAAAGTCCCAGAAACCATCCTGTACTTGAATTCGGGTTCGGACATGGTTCGATTAAATGTCGATGGCATACCCAATGTTTGGGGAGGCTCCGTTGAATGGGGCGATGTAGATGGCGACGGCGATGCCGATTTACTCTTGGCGGGGGCGAGAAATTTAGTCGTGCCCTTTGACGCGGTGACCCGCGTATTTTTAAATAATGGCGACCGGACCTTTACAGATGGTGGCTTCAATCTGCCCGGTATCGCCTTTGGGGATGCCAGCTGGAGCGATATGGATGGCGATGGCGATCTGGATATCGCATTAACGGGGGACACGGGGGATGGTAATCTGTACAGTGGCATATTCCGAAACGACAATGGGCAGTTTGTAGACATTCACGCCGATCTTCCACCGCTACTCAATGGGTCCGTTGCGTGGGCTGATTTCGATTTAGACGGGGATCAAGATCTCTTTTTGACCGGGGGAAAAATCGGCCCAGAAATCCTCACGGGACAATCCATCTTGTTTGTAAATCAAAACGGAATCTTTACCAGACATCCGTTTCCCTTTGATGGCATTCTTTCGGGCGAAGCCGTTTGGGGCGATTATGAGAACGACGGAGACCCTGATCTCTATATTTCTGGGAGCTCAAAGCCTTTGGGAAGCGGCGTTGGACGGCTATTTAGAAACGTAAATGGCCAATTTGCCGCTGAATTGGACCTTGTTGGTCTCAGCAATTCATCGGTTGCCTTTGGGGATTACAACGGCGACGGAGACATGGACTTGGTCATTGTGGGCCGAGACGACAATGGCACTCTCCAGATTCGATTTATGATCAATCAGCAGATTCCGGAACTGATTCCGGCCCAATAGCCCATTCGGCGTATATTGCGACCATGAATCCATTTTGTACCCTTGATCGGAATATTTGAATGATCGCAAGCATGACCGGTTTTGGCCGAGGAGAAGCAGAAAGCCACGGGTTTGTCGCTACTGTAGAAATCCGTTCGGTAAACAGTCGATACTGTGAGATAAGCCCACGAACCCCCAAGTCCATTTCGGATAAGGAAGGCGACCTTTCGCGCATCATCAAAGAAGCATTTTCGCGCGGCAGAATCAGCGTTTCTGTCCAAATTGATGAACCAGTCGCAGAAACAGTGCCGTTCCGAGTGAATGCGCTCGCTGTCCGCAATTATGCCGCTCTGCTCGAAGAAGTGCGTGCGGCGGCTGGTATTGAAGAGCCCATCCGACTCGAACACGTGTTGCGCTACGCTGACATCATGGAGTCGGTTGAACAGCCGGTTGACGAGGAAAATCACGCATGGAATGCCACTGTTCAAGCCCTTGATTTGGCTTGTAAAGGCATGCGAGAGATGAGATTGCAGGAGGGCGATGCGCTTCGGAGAGAATTAACCGACCGGCTCGACGGGACGGAAACCAAGTTGAGGGAAGTGGAGCGGTTGGCCCCGCTGAGAGTTGTTTCTACCAAAGAAAGATTGCAACAGCGACTAGCCGAAGTGTTGGACGATGGTAGAATTGATCCCGATCGTCTAGAATTTGAGATGGCCATGTTGGCCGACAAGTTGGATGTCCGCGAAGAATGTGTCCGTCTGGATTCTCACTTGGTACTCTTTCGGGAGGCCATTGCCTCAGGCGAAGCCGTCGGCCGGAAATTGAATTTCTTGGCACAAGAAATGAATCGCGAAGTCAACACCATCGGTTCTAAATCAAATGATGCTGAAATGTCGCACCTTGTGGTGGGCATGAAAGAGGAATTGGAAAAAATTCGCGAGCAGGTCGAGAATGTCGAGTGATCAAGACCCGCAGGGCAGACCGGGCGCACAGGGTACACCGAGCGGACAAGATGGACCGGGTCATCCTTGTATCATCATCCTAGCCGCTCCCAGCGGCTCCGGAAAAACAACCATTGCATCTAGGCTCCTTCAGGCCCTTCCAACCATTTCATTTTCGGTTTCCGCGACAACTAGGCCAGCCCGAAGCCACGAAATCGACGGGGTTCATTATCATTTTATGAGTCTAGAGGAGTTCGAAGTCCATCGCGGAATAGGTGATCTTTTGGAGTCCGAGGAAGTCTATCCGGGGTGTTGGTACGGGACATTGAACAGCGAAGTGGAAAAATCTACTGCGCACGCTCCGGTCCTCCTGGACATAGATGTCGTTGGGGCCCTTGCTGTTAAGGCGAAATATGGCCCTCGGTGCCTTGCTATCTTCGTTTCCCCTCCATCGCTGGAGACGCTGCGAATTCGACTAGAGGCAAGGGGCACCGAATCAAATGCTTCCCTTTTGGAGCGAATGGCTAAAGCGAAACATGAATTGAGTTATTCCGGGGCATTCGACCGTGTCATTGTAAATGATGACCTAGAAGCAGCCGTCGAATCCGCCATACAGATCGTTTCGGAATTCATGTCCGGGTCGTGATCCATTTCGCGGGGTGCTAACTTTTCCGGGGCACAGCGGCCCATATCGCGCGGTGCCGACTTTTCCGGGGCACAGCGATCCATTTCGCGCGGTGCCGATCCTATTTTATGTACGCGCGTTTCACCTGATGGGCGTTACAATCTTTCATCGAGCCTTTTCTTCCAGGCCCCTTTTTTCATGAACCCCACTACTCCTTCTTCGAACTTGGCCGGACGGCGTATTCTCCTGGGCGTTTCAGGAGGAATTGCTGCGTATAAAACGGCCGAACTCATCCGTCTGTTCAAGAAAGCAGGTGCACAGGTCAAAGTCGCGATGACGCCTGACGCTACCCGGTTCGTTACGCCCCTGACGCTTGGCACATTGAGCGAAAACGAGGTGTTTATTGAGATATTTCCAGAAAACGAAAGCGGGTCTTGGACCAAGCATGTTTCCCTTGGGCTGTGGGCCGATGTATATATTGTCGCCCCAGCTACGGCTCAAACACTCTCCAAGTTGGCCAGTGGGGCGTGCGACTCCATGCTGACGGCGGTAGCCCTGACCGCTCGTTGCCCCATGTTGCTGTGTCCAGCTATGGACCATGATATGTATGTCCATCCCGCCACCATAGAAAATTTGAACACCCTTAGGGCCCGTGGGAGCCTCGTGATGGACGCCGAACACGGCGAACTGGCCAGCGGATTGATTGGGCAGGGCAGACTTCCGGAGCCGCAAGCCATATTTGAACGGGCGAACGAGATCCTAGAGGCCGCATCACGCTCAAAAACGGGACCTCTGGCGGGTAAAAAGGTGTTGGTAACCGCAGGTCCAACGCGCGAAGCCATTGATCCTGTTCGCTATATCTCGAATCATTCTTCTGGGACCATGGGGTATGAAATTGCGCGTTCAGCTGCCCGAAGGGGAGCCGAAGTCATCTTGGTAAGCGGACCTACATCACTGAAGACGCCAGAGGGCGTGCGCCGGGTGGATGTCGTTTCTGCTGCTGAAATGCACCGCGCAGCTACTGCCCAGAACGATGCCGATTTGATCATTATGGTGGCTGCCGTTGCCGACTTCACGCCTGCCACTGTGGCTCATTCCAAAATCAAAAAAGATGGCTCTAGCAGGACGCTTCAATTGGAGCCAACCATAGACATATTGGCAGCGCTCGGAAAGTCGAAACGTCCCCATCAGACCATAATTGGTTTTGCCCTTGAAACAGACGACGGCATGGCCAATGCCCAGGATAAATTGAAGCGGAAGAACCTAGATTGGATCATTTTGAACAATCCTGTGGAAGAAGGGGCCGGTTTTGGACCGGGTACCAATCGTGTCACGCTTATTTCAAACCAAGGCACCGTAATCGAACTGCCCAAAATGCCAAAGGACGAAGTAGCCGAAGCCATTCTAGAATCGGTTAGCTAAAAGCCTTATGCCCACCCCCTCGTGGATTGCGGTGGATATTTTGTGTGGGAATCTTTAAGGATGCTCGCGCCAGAAAAGAGTACCTTTCATTTTTCCCTTTGTCTGCAAATTCGGTTTCATTTTGCCTTCAGATATTGACGATATCCGAGCTGCTTTTGAGCACCATATAGCACTGTATGGGCCTGTGGTTTACCCTGATAGAACGGGGTCCACGGCGCCTAATTTGGCTGCGGCGCCCAGCCCGGCTCCAACCCCCAGCCCGGCTCCAACGCCTAGCCTGACCCCAACTCCTAGCCCGGCTCCAACCCCTAGTCTGGCTCCAACTCCTAGCCTTTCGGCGCCAAAAAACGAGGCACCCAACATCACGCCCCCAACTACTTCAGCCCCAGAAAACTTGCAAAACCCGTACGAGCGCATTTCAGCCCTCATTCCATCGGAGTCCCCCTTACACGCGATGAAAACCCTGGAGGAGGTCGCTGATTATGTCGCGAACACGCATTTGATCGAACTCGACAAAACCCGGCTCAATCCCGTGTTTGGCGTTGGAAATCCGAATGCGGACCTACTCGTAATTGGCGAAGCCCCCGGCGCAGATGAGGATAAAAAAGGCGAACCGTTTGTGGGAAGAGCTGGACAATTGTTAACCCAGATCTTGGGAGCCATCGGCTTTGAAAGAGCCGATGTATACATCGCCAATATCTTAAAAAGCCGCCCACCTGGAAACCGAGATCCATTGCCCGAGGAGGTGAAAGCTCATATTCCGATTTTACACAAGCAAATTGCCCTCATCCAACCAAAGTTAATTCTGTGTGTTGGAAGGACGTCGGGGACTTCGCTGCTGGGAATGGATTCCTCCTTAAAAGACATGAGGGGCGTTTTCCATGACTATCACGGTATCCCCGTTTTGGTCACCTACCACCCGGCAGCACTCCTTCGAAACTCCAATTGGAAGCGTCCGACGTGGGAAGACGTTCAATTGCTACGCTCCAAGTACGACGAATTAACCGCCTGAATTCCATACCCTGAACATGTCTGACGCTTTTCAAGAACAATCCTTTCGGCCACCTGTAGCGGGGCATTCGGCAGCCATCGTGCCGCTCTCACATGGTGCAAACCTTCCGGCAGGACGCATGCCTCCCCAGGCCGTAGCCGTCGAGCAGTCGGTACTCGGTGCCATGATGCTGGAGCGAGACGCCATTCCTAAAACGATCGAGATCCTGCCAAGAGGCTCATTCTATTCAGAACGGCACAACCTCATTTATGACGCTGTGCTAAGCCTGTTTGAACGCGCGAATCCGGTCGATATGATTACGCTTGGAGACGAGCTCAAACGACGCGGCAAACTGGATGAGATTGGGGGCGCCTACTACCTTACCGAGCTAACCACCATGGTGGCCACCGCCGCCAACGTGGAATATCACGCACGCATTCTGGCCGAAAAATCGCTGCTCCGTAATCTGATCGAGACCATGACAACCATGGTTGGCAAGGCCTACGACCCGTCGGCAGACGCGTTTGAACTGCTTGACGAAGCCGAAAGCGACATTTTCAAGATCTCGGAGTCGCAGCTTCGCCGAAGCGCGACGTCTATGAATGATGTCCTGAAGGAAACGCTGACCCGTCTGGAATCTATCCACGGCCGGGAGGGTGGAATTACAGGCGTACCCAGCGGCTTTGCACGGGTCGATCAAATGACGGGCGGTTGGCAGCCATCCGACCTTATCATTATTGCGGCCAGGCCCTCCATGGGGAAAACAGCCTTTTCGCTATCCATGGCACGAAACGCAGCCCTTCACCATGAAAAGCCAACCGGGGTGGCCATTTTTTCCCTCGAAATGAGTTCTGGACAATTGGCCCAGCGCCTGTTGACCTCCGAAGCCAAAGTCGATGCCCAAGCCGCCCGAAC
>CALEEY010000035.1 GCA_937877085.1 uncultured Bacteroidota bacterium | reverse complement strand
GTGGGATCGCCACTAGACATGGCTCCGGAGTGGCTCAGCCAAACCCGCGTTTTATCTTCTCAGAACTTGGAGCAGGTGTTCGGCGAGCTGCTGTCCTTAGCGTCTTCGCAAGGGCTGCTTTCTGCTACGGTCAAGGTGGTGGAGTTTCAAAAGAACGAAATCGGCTGGGACGTTCTCATGGAGCTAAACACCGGACTACCTTATACCGTTGAGGCCGTTCAATTAGAGGGTGATACGAGAACAAAACCGAGTTTTGCAGCGAAATTGGCTGGTGTTAAAATGGGAAGCCTGGCCTCCCAAACCAAGTTGTCTCAGATCAGAGCTGGCCTGTTATCGGCCGGATACCATCTACGCGTTGGCACGCCGCGATACGAACTCCTATCGGATACCTCGGCCGTGGTAGTCGTTCCGGTCGATCCCAGGCCGGCGGGTTCATTTGATTTATCTGCGGGCATACTCCCGCAACCTACGCAGCAGACCAGCGGGGGTACGGGCGTAGGTCCATCTGGTGGTGGCACGCAGTTCATTGGAAGCGGCCATATCACGCTATTGAATGCCTTTGGTCGGGGGCGATCATTTTCTGCTGAAATCGACCGGCTCCCCGGGCAATCAAGCGGCGTGTTGGTGGCCGTTCGAGAACCGAGTTTTCGAAATGGGCCTGTTTCGATGGATGCGCGTTTTGAAGGCTATCAGCAGGATTCCACCTATAGCTTAAACAGCTTTAAAATCGGGATTGGACTAGATATTCAGTCGAAATGGGTGATCGGCGTACACTTGAACCGAGAAAGTGGGAAACCACTGCAAGCCGGCCTTGCTTGGATCGATGGAGTACAACGCATTGCCACATCGAGTGGAACGTTTTTTGGCGTTGAGACCAAACTCACGGCGTTGGACAACCCAGCGGGACCTAGGAGGGGGCACTATTTCATTGCAACGGTAGAGTCGGGCCGAAAAGACAAAATCACTCGGGAAATTGTGGGTCAGGATTCCCTACGCGTAAAAAGTTCGGAGCGCCAGAAGAGAGTGATCATAGCGTTCCGGAAATACTGGACTTTTAATGAGCGGTGGACGGTGCTCGTAGGACTTGACGGGCAGTTTGCCTTCGCAAATCGTCTGGACGAGAGCGAACTCGTGCGCCTGGGCGGGGCTCGCTCCTTACGGGGGTATAACGAAAATCAATTTCGTGGTCGGTCGGCAGCTCGTGGTTTGACGGAGCTCCGACTGTATTCGGACGCACGCACGTACGGATTTGTGTTTTATGATCTAGGTTTCTTAGAAACCCGCCCTCCTTCTTTGACTAAAAGCACGACTACATTGTACCCCGGTTTTGGATTGGGATTCGCGTTTGATTCGGCCATCGGTCCGATTTCTGTTTCATATGCGTTAAATACGCAGGAAGCGATTAGTGACGGTCGCATCCATCTTGGACTTTCTTTTGGACTGTAATACATATGACTAACACTTCGAAACATCGGTTTTTCGTAAACCCTGAACTCATTACTGCCGATCGAATCGTGTTTCCGACGGAGGAAGCTCGCCATGCCTCCAAGGTTTTGAGGCTTGGAATAGGCGATGAAGTTACGGTTGTCGATGGAGCGGGGGGGACCTACTTGGCAGCGATTGAGGTTATAACCAACAAAGGCACCGTTGCACGGATTCTCTCGAAGACCATGGAAGAATCCGAACCCGGATTCTATGTTCACATCGGGGTAGGACTCTTAAAACAAGCCTCTCGATGGGAAATGTTCTTGGAGAAAGCGGTTGAACTCGGTGTATCCCGAATTACGCCTCTGGTTACGCAGCGGATGCAAAAAATAGCATTCAACCAACGACGGGCGGAAGCCATTTGCATAGCTGCCCTCAAGCAGTCGGGAAGAAGTCGACTTCCCGTGGTGGATAGTCCAACAAAGTTCGTGAAGATGATTGAAGGGTCGAAAGCGTTATCCTGCCGGATGATCTGTCACGAAGCCTCCGACAACGCTCCACGCATGCTGAATCTGCTGAAGGATCGTCCTCAAAGCGTAGGCCTTTTAGTGGGGCCTGAAGGGGGATTTACGGATGAAGAAGTGAGCGTGGCACTAGAAGCCGGATGGAGCGATGTCTGGTTGGGAGAACGGAGACTGAGGACGGAAACAGCGGCGATCGCTGCGCTTTCTGTAGTTTCTCAGGCTATTTGAGGGAGAGCGCTGCATGAAACGTTTGAGAACCGCAAATCCTCACCTCAATGGTATTGATCCAGACTCTTGCAATGCCTAACTTATGAGGCTACGTGTGGGATAGTATAGTTTCGCTTGGGACGTACCCGGGCCGGTGCTAAGATCCTTAAAATGACTCTTTTAGATCCATGTTTGCATTTTTAATCGTCATCATCGCAATTATTGCTGTTTTGTTAACGTTGGTAGTGTTGTTGCAAAGCGGCAAGGGCGGTGGTTTGGCAGGTATTGCTTCGGGCGGTGCCACAACTCAAATTTTAGGTTCCCGTCAGGCTCCAGACTTTCTTGAGAAAGCCACATGGACGCTAGCCACGGCGTTTATCATCTTGTGTATTCTATCCAATTTTGTAATTGGTCCGGACCAAGGTGCGGGTTCTGTCATTCAGCAGCAAAGCCAATCCGGCCAGCTTGATGCCCCTGTTCTTCCTCCACCAGCAGGAACGGAATCGCCAGCCGCGACGGATAGCGCACCTGCTCCTGATGGAAACGGTCAGTAAGTCGGCGGATCAGAGTAAATAAGTGTATATGCAAAGAGGGGCGGACCGTATGGTCCGCCCCTCTTTTTTTGCCTAAAGGGCAAATACTCAGTCAAATTGTCCTGGGGCTAAAAAATTGCGGTCTTCGCTGACCTGTAAGCCGAATTCTGTCTGATCCATTGGGGACCGCGCACCTCTGGATGAGATCATCATTTATCTGGGACTACCGTCACCGATAGCCTCTAGCAGTCTACCCGCATCGCCATACAAGTATGAGGACGGGCCGTCCTCGTACGCTGGTGCGTACGCGATGCTGCATGACCTTGCACCCCATGGGGTTTACCTAGCCAGCGAGGTCGCCCTCACTGCTGGTGGGCTCTTACCCCACCGTTTCACCCATCACCTGTGTCCCGAAGGACCATCGGCTGGTTTATTTTCTGTTGCACGTGCCGTCACTACCGAAGTAGCGCCTTCCCGTTAGGAAGCATGGTGCCCTAATGGTGTTCGGACTTTCCTCACCTACTTGCGTAGGCGCGATGATCCAATCAGCGAATTAGAATTTAAAATTTTTGGTTGTTTCGGCAAACAAATCGCCATCCACAATTATCCGTCCGGTGTGTTCGCACGCAACGATGCGATTACGCTGACGAATCTCAAGTTGTCTCTGCGGCGGGACGGAAAAACCTGCAGCTGCGCCGCGCTCAAGAGGTACAACGGCTCGGCCGTCTCTAACGCGCGAGCGAAGTCGGGCATACGCTCTCAAGTAGCGTTCGTCCACTTCTTTTTCGGCTTTTGCTCGGGTCTTTTCCAAATCCCCTTGTTCGCTTTTGGTATCCTCAAGGACTTCGTGCAATTCGCCCTTCTTTTGGTCCAAAATGCCCGTCAGCTCGGCTAAACGCAAAGTGGTTTCTTCCACAGCTACGTCCTGCAACGGCTTTGACATTTCCATTTCGATGCCTTTGGCCGTCGAATCGATAATGCGCTGTTTTTGGGCTTCGATTTCCTTCGTAAGTGCGTCGTACTCACGATTGTTTCGTACTTGAAGCTGTTGCTCCTCATACTTTTTGATGAGGCCTTCCGCTTCCGCAGCATCGGTCACGGCTTGCGTTTTCGCTAACCCGTGCTCTTTCTGCTCCAGTTGAAGTTTTTCCAAACGAGTGGAAAGCCCTTGTTTTTCGTCTTCGATGTCCCGGATTTCATCCGGAAGGTCTCCACGAAGCTTTTTGATTTGATCGATTTTGCTATCGATGTGTTGCAATCGGATCAGCGCTATTAGCTGATCCCCAATTGAATTCTCTAGGGCGGTGGTTGCCATGCTCCGGTGTCGACAGATTTACGTTTTAGTACAGACGACTAAATAACGTCAAATCTTGGATAAGGTTCATAACGAATAATGAGAATTCTAGAATAACCTCACTTTGGCCTAGGTCTTTTCCAAGAACTGCTTAACCCGTGCCATCAGGGGTCGCGGGCAACCCAGGTATGGACCGGAGCAGATCGGAGCTGCGTCTTTTGGAAAGCCACCTCGGGGAAACGCTCGGAAAGCCTTCTGACCAGCAAATCCTCGGTCATTCGTTCCGATTCGTAATGTCCGGCATCAATTAGGGCCATGGTGGGCTTCCCGAAGTGGTCTAGGACATCAAAGAATCTATGATAAGTAACGTCTCCAGTTATGTAGGCGTCAGCTCCGGCCTGCTGTGCCAGTCGAATAAACTCAGAGCCCGAACCCCCGCAAACAGCCACCCGACGGATGACTTTTGAAAGATCGCCAGCATACATAAGAGCCGGATTGTTGAGGCGACTGGAGACTAAGGGAAGAAATTCTGCTAAGGTCAACGGTTCAGCCAATTGGCCGATGGCGCCAATACCTAAGTTTTGGTGTGGCTGGACCAGGTTGAACAGGTCGTAAGCAACTTCCTCGTACGGATGAACCAGTTTCACCGCCTCCAGAACAGCAGCAACATTCCATTTTTCAACCTGCATTTCAATTCGGACTTCATGCACCGTTTCTACGGGTCCATTGGATTCTCCGATAAACGGTTGGGTGTGCGCCCCCGGTTTGAACTGACCGGATCCGCCCACGGAGAAAGAACAATGGCTATACAATCCAATTTGACCAGCGCCGGCATCGTGCGCTGCATGGCGAACGGCCTCAGCGAATTCTGGTGGGACAAATACCACGAATTTCAGCAACGTGTCTTCAAGTCCGGAAAGAAATTGAATACCTGTAAGCCCAAGCGAACGCGCGAGTTCAAACGAAACCCCGTCCCGTGCCGCATCGAGATTGGTGTGAGCTGAAAACAGTGCGATGTTGCTTTCCGCTAGTTCCAACGCCATCGAAGACTCGAGCGATGCATCGCCTAGAGAAAAAAGCGGTTTAAATAGCAGCGGATGATGGGTGACGATTAGCTCTGCCGCCAAGTCTCGCGCTTCTTGGATGATTTGCGGAGTAATATCGAGGGCAACCAAAACTTTGGTAACGGACCTGTTGGCCCGCCCGATTTGTAACCCCACATTGTCATACCCTTGCGCGCAGCTTTTGGGAGCCCAACTATGGATAAAATCAACAATATCACCAATCAATCGACTCATGATCTTCCTGCCGCGGCGATTCCTTCTTTTTCATCCACACGCAGAAGAAGAACGCCACCTATTATAAACAACACCACAACTACGGCAACGCCGGCCCTCATGCTGTCAAATAGAAGGGTCATTTTTCCAAGCAAGAACGGACCCAAAAATGCCGTGAATTTGCCCGAAAAGGCAAAAAAGCCGTAAAACTCGTTCTCATGATTAGGCGGGGTAAAACGACCCAATAGTGACCGGCTCGCAGATTGATTTGGGCCAGCCAACAGGCCAACCCCTAACCCCGAAACCCAAAACCAGAATACGCTGGTGGTCAATACCGCCAAAGCCGCTGCAGCCACCAGTCCTATGAGCGAAACCAGAATGGTTGGTTTGCCACCTAGCTTGTCGTCCATAAAGCCGAAAACCCATGCTCCAAGACCGGCCGAAATATTGAGACCAATACCAAAAATGATGATTTCGCTCGTGGTGAAGTCGAACACGACGGCCGCGTAAAGGCCTCCAAACCCAAAAATGGTAACCAATCCGTCGTTGTAAATTAGCCGTGCCAGCAGGAGCCTGAATACCTGCTTGTACTTTTTGATTTCTTTGAACACTCTTCTTAGGTCGGCAAGGGCACCTTTCATCAGTTCCTTGGCAGGCGGCGGCTTAAGTACCGTGCGGTCTTTCACCATCAAAAACATGGGGATGCTGAAAATGGCGAACCAGGCGGCTACTAGTAGATTCGTGGCCCGAATATGCTGATCGGTGTCCGCATTAAGCCCAAACATCGGCGGATCTGGCTGAACGAGGACCACAAGTCCAACGACCATACATAAAAGGCCTCCCACGTATCCGAGCGCCCATCCGTACCCCGAAACGCGTCCGATTTTTTCCAACGGAGCGATATCAGGAAGAAAGGCATTGTAAAAAACGTTGGCCATTTCGAAGGCGACGTTACCAATCACAAAAACCGTGAGGGCGAAGTAAATCTGGCCTTTCTGAGGAAAAAACAAGGCTACGGAGGCGGCAATACACACCAGGGTAGCAATGCCTAAAAATCGCTTGCGATAGCCTCCTTTGTCTGCTAGCGCACCCAGAAATGGCGAAAAAAGGGCCACCAGGATGGCTGAAATAGTAATCCCGGTTGACCATAAGTCCGTTCCTACCGTCTCATTTGGGGCAATTCCCTTAGCAAAAAACGTAGCATATACGAACGTCACAATGAGCGTCGTAAATGCGGAGTTTGCAAAGTCGTAAAGAGACCAAGCCCAAATGGTTTTTTTGGAACTCGTGGAAGGGGTGTTCAATGGCGTAGGAGGTTAATGAATGCCTGAAGGTAGAATGCTGCCGGGCTGGATTCAACTATTACAGATTTGATCGATACAATGGCAGAACCGATCGATCTCTTGTTCGGTGTTGTAATAATGAACCGATGCCCTGATCATGACCGGTAGCCCTCTGGTTTCTGCATCGAGCCGGGACCACTCAGGAAAAGACAGTTGAACATTAATCCGCTGCGCATCCAACTCGATTTTGATGTCCTGGGCCTGTTTTTTATGGTGCGAAAACGTCACGATTCCTCCTTTAACTCGGCCGATATCGTGAACGTCGATACCCGGAATGGCCCGTAGAGCCGACCGCAACGCATTTGCCAGCGTAGCGATTCGGGCAAACGCTTGCTCTGGTCCCAAGTCAAGTAAATACCGCACAGCGCGACCAAGTCCAATTTTTCCCGCGACGTAGCCTTCCCAATTTTCGAAACGGCTCGCATCCGGCCTCATCTCGTACTCATTCATCTTGGTCCAAACAGCCGCATGAAGATCCAAAAACGGAGGTTCTACCCAATCGATGGAGGACGTCCGAACGTAAAGGAAGCCGGTTCCTCGAGGGCCCCGAAGGTATTTTCGACCGGTAGCCGAAAGGAAGTCGCACCCGATGTCATTCACATTTACGGGGACCTGGCCTACCGATTGACACGCGTCCAGCAAATAGGGGACGCCCTGTTTCTGGGCGACGATTCCAATTTCTCTCGCTGGATTGACCAGTCCGCTATTCGTAGGAACGTGAGTAGCGCAAATCAGGCGGGTTTTTCCAGTGATGCTTTTTTCTAGAAGCGCGACATCTACCTGTCCGAATTCGTCGTTTGGAATGGCATCGATCACAATTCCATCGTTTTTAACCCGTTGAAGCATCGCTATATACGAGCTCGCATAGGACGCTTGGTCTGCAATGACGCGGTCTCCGGGACTAAACTTCATCCCGTAAAAAACTTGATCCCACGCCCGAGTAGCGTTTTCGGCCAGGGCAATTTCCCCCGGCTTAGCACCAATCAATTCTTCAATAGCTGAATACGTGTCTTGGTACAGAAGGTCCGCTTTATGGTGCGCCTCGTACCCTCCAATCATGGCTTCCAGACGTAGATGATCGGTTACAGCGCTCAGAACGGGTCCCGGTGTAAGGCCCGTTCCAGCGTTGTTAAAATGCAAAACAGACTCGGCACCGGGGGTATCTTTTCGAATGGCCAGAATATCTAATGACATGCGAGGGGATTCTGATTGAAAAAGGGTGTATTTTCGGAAACTAAGATACGCCCTCGTAGCTCAGGGGATAGAGCACCGGTTTCCTAAACCGGGTGTCGCAAGTTCGAATCTTGCCGTGGGCACTATAAATGTACGGTTACCGATGCCATTTTATAACGTTTTGATCGACGAGGATTCCTTTACCAAGGGTCTTCGTTCGGGCCTCTGACTTCCATACATTTCGTGGAATTCCGAGTCCATCGCGATCACGAACTGAATGCTCTATTATGATAACCGCAACGTTTATTTTTAGGCCGCTAAAGTCAGATGCTGACTATGAAGCTTTAAATGACCGAATTGATGCGGTTGCGGCGGCATCCAAGGGCTATCTGGGGCGAAAGCGGTGGCAGAACAGAGAAGGGGATTTGGCGGTGGTGTATTATTGGACCAGCATGGAAGCGTTGGACCCATTTCGCTCCGATTCTACACATAAAATAGCCAAGAGCCGCGCCGACGAGTGGTACGCAGGCTACAGAGTCGAAATATCGACCATAAACGAAGTCTATGGTGATGGGTATTTCGACGAAGATTTTCCTTCAGAATAGCCCCTTCATGAATCTAGGACCGGACGTTTCGCTGTTTCTAGAGCAGGATTAGACGCCAAATCTAAAGGTCAGCGTGGTGTAGCTGGTAACGCGTTTGTTGTTTTGTCGGGCTGGGCTAAAAATATACCGCTTAGCCGCTGCCAAGGCCGAGGCTTCTAGACCATAACCCACTTCGCGTACGATCTCCCGTTCAGTCATGTCTTTGTTGAGCAGGTAGCGCTCGATAATTCGGGCTTCAACCACTTTGCCCGTTTCATTTACAAGTACTTCGACTACGATTTCCGCTTTAACCCTTTTCCGTTCGGCCTCTTTCGTGTATTCACCTACTGATATGCGGACGGGAGACGGTCCAGCATCCGATCGAGCAGCCACCGACGCTCCCTCAGTGGTTCCTTTAACGACCTCCGTATCCTTACCGGGAGCGTCGAGGGAAAGCGAGACATCGGCAATCTCAAGCTCCACTTCATCGAGCACGAATTCGTTCGGCATGATTACGGGGGGGGCTGGAATAGGAGGAGCTGGGCGACTTTTTTCCTGCCTAGTCTGCTGAATTTCTTCGACCTGAATGACCTCTTGCCCCCGTGAATCGAAAACCAGGCCCGAATGGTCCTCTGAAATGGTCGGCCAAAATAGCAGGGCAGCATTCACCACCAAAAGACTCAACACGCTCGTCGCCAGTATGTGAACGGTATACTGCTTCCGACGCTCTGTATTTTTATCGAACTTGTTCAAAAAGTTAAGTTAAGGGTCCGTACCGTTAGTTGTGGTTCGATGCGCGAAAAACGAAAACGCTTTAAAATGATGCAAAACGAGCAGGATGTTGCGTTTCCAAGCCATTGTACGAACCGAAGACTTTTCGGATTCTACAGAGTTGCTGAATGGTTTAGGAAACCGCCCCATCGGATGGCTCCGCCAGTTGGATGAGATTTTAAATAAGGCGGTGTTAAAGTTTTGCGTGGGGACTAGCCTCGGCGTATTTTTAAGGCAGCAACAAATCGGGACATTTGTGGCACCGAGAACGAAAGCCGGATCGCTTTGACGTCGGCACCCGGTGAAGCTGGTTTTTCGAAGACCAGATTCACCAAACAAAACAGAAGTTGGATAAAACCAACATTTAATTAGGATTTCCACGCCCGGACAATCAGTGCTTTATAGTCCTTCCGCCTTCGGCAAGACCTACTTTAGAATTAGCCTTCCCTGAGGTTCTGGGAAGGCTTTTTTTTTGTGGTTTTTGTAAAGGTTGATTTAGAGACTGAGGAACCGGGAAGAAAGCACGTTGGCAAAACGAAATTATGAGTCAAACCGTCGAAAATATGCTGGATAACCCCGTTTGTAAGTTGGCTTTAGCGGATGGTACAGTCGTAACCGGATCGGCCGTGGGCTTTCGCGGAGAGACGGGAGGTGAACTGTGCTTCAATACGTCGATGACTGGATATCAGGAGATTTTTTCAGATCCGTCCTATCACGGCCAGATTATGATGATGACCTATCCTCATATTGGAAATTATGGGACTGCTGATGAAGACATGGAAGCTTCCAGGCCTATGGTTTCTGGAGTGGTGGTTCGTTCTTTCTCGCATCGGTTCTCGAATCAACACCGCACCGTGTCCCTAGACGACTTTATGAAAGGGCATAAGTTGGTCGGGATTTCAGGAGTAGATACCCGCGCTCTCGTACTACACATTCGGGAGAAGGGTGTGATGAACGCGGTTATATCGTCCGTCGATTTGGATGACGCATCGTTGATTGAGAAGGCGAAAAATTGGCCTTCAATGGATGGTTTAGAGCTCGCGAGTCGCGTATCGGTTACCGAAGCGTACGATTTCGCGACAGGTAATGGAGCGCGCATTGCCGTGTATGATTTCGGGGTCAAACAAAACATTTTAAGATCTTTCAAATCAAAAGGATGCTCTGTTCGCGTTTTTAACTCAGCGACAGCACTCGACACGGTGTTGAAATGGAATCCGGACGGAATTTTCTTTTCCAACGGCCCTGGAGACCCTCGGGCCATGCCGGGCACCATTGCTACGGTAAAGGCGGCCATGGAAACGGGTATTCCTTTGTTTGGAATTTGCCTCGGGCACCAGCTCCTAGCACTTGCAGCTGGCCTGGAAGTGTATAAAATGTTCGTCGGGCATCGAGGTGCCAATCATCCGGTACAAAATCTAGTTTCTGGAAAAGTGGAAGTATCGACCCAAAATCACGGTTTTGCGGTAGATAAAGAGTCACTTCACGATGAGATCGGCGAAATATCTCACATAAATTTGAACGATGCTACGCTGGAAGGAATCCGTTTCAAGACGTGTCCCGCCTTTTCCGTCCAATATCATCCAGAAGCATCGCCAGGCCCCCACGACAGTCACTATTTGTTTGATGAATTCATGCAAGACATCGAGAAAATACGTGGAGTAAAATCCACCTATGTTGTTCCTGATGAAATGATTTATGCTGCTCGTTAGTCGAAAATAGCCACTTTTAGAACCCAACCTTCACCGGAATAGGAATGCCAAAACGTACGGATATCAAAAAGATTCTTTTGATTGGAAGCGGTCCAATTATTATTGGCCAAGCATGTGAGTTCGATTATTCTGGAAGCCAGGCTGCCAGATCGCTTCGTGCGGAGGGTTACTATGTCATTTTGGTCAACTCCAACCCGGCGACGATCATGACAGACCCCGTGACCGCCGACAAAATATTTCTTCAAGAGCTGACTCCCGATTCGATTAAGCGCATTGTAGAATCGGAGCGCCCCGATGCCGTATTACCCACCATGGGAGGTCAAACGGCGCTCAACCTTGCCAATATTCTGCATGAAGAGGGCTATTGGGAGAAAATGGGGGTGGAAGTCATTGGAGTCGATATTGACGCCATTAATATCACAGAAGATCGTCAGAAGTTTAGAAATTTGATGGAGACTATCGGGATCGATCAGGCGAGATCTCGTGTCGCTAAATCGCTCTTGGAGGCGAAAGAAATCACCCAAGAATTGGGTGGTCTCCCGATCGTCATTCGACCTTCGTTTACAATGGGAGGAAGTGGAGGAGGCATTGTTTGGGCTCCGGATCAGTTCGACAAGAAAGTCATGCGTGGCCTGGAGTTGTCTCCAGTACACGAGGTGTTGATCGAGGAATGTTTGGTAGGGTGGAAAGAGTACGAGCTTGAACTCTTGAGGGACCAGGCGGATAACGTAATTATCATCTGTTCGATTGAGAACCTAGACCCGATGGGCGTTCACACCGGAGATTCGGTGACTGTGGCCCCCGTTCAGACGTTAACGGACAAGCAGTATCAAAAAATGCGGGATGCAGCCATTTTGATGATGCGCTCCATTGGTACGTTTGCCGGTGGTTGCAACGTCCAATTTGCCGTGGATCCCAAATCGGGCCGGATGATTGCGATCGAGATTAACCCGAGGGTTTCTCGGTCCTCTGCGTTGGCTTCGAAAGCCACAGGATACCCTATTGCGAAAGTCGCTTCGAAGCTCGCCGTCGGATACACCCTGGACGAGCTTAAAAACGATGTGACTGGATCAACTTCCGCTTGTTTTGAGCCCGCATTGGACTATGTGGTTACTAAAATACCCCGATTCAACTTTGAAAAATTTGAGGGCGTAGACGAAGAGTTAACCACCCAAATGAAAGCGGTGGGTGAGGTTATGGCCATTGGGCGGACGTTTCCGGAAAGTCTGCAAAAAGCTTGGCAAAGTCTGGAAAACGGATATGCAGGCCTTGGCGCGGACAGGGACGAATCTCCGCGGTATGAAATCCGCGATCGCCTCAAAAAGTCCTACTGGGACCGCACCCTCCAAATTAGAAACGCTTTTAAGTTTGGGGCATCGGTCGAAGAGCTTGCCGATATTACCAAAGTCGATCCGTGGTTTCTGAACCAAATTCAAGACATCGTAGCCATCGAGGAGGCCATTCGGACCAGGTCGTTGCAGCAGATGGACTATGGATTTATGCGCCAGGTCAAGCAGAACGGCTTTTCTGATATTCAAATAGCTTATTTGGTTCAGGATAATGTGACGGAAGACGAGGTCAGAGCCTACCGAAAGGGGCTTGGCCTTATCCCTTCTTTCCAGCTGGTTGATACCTGTGCCGGCGAATTTCCGGCCCGTACGCCGTACTTCTATTCTACCTATGAGTCTAGCACCGAAAGCCATGTATCGGACAAAAAGAAGGTGGTCATATTGGGATCCGGGCCGAATCGAATAGGACAAGGTATCGAATTTGACTACTCGTGCGTCCACGGCGTCTTGGCTGCCAAGGAAATGGGATACGAGGCCATTATGATCAATTGTAATCCCGAAACCGTTTCGACCGATTTTGACGTGGCCGATAAGTTGTATTTCGAGCCAGTGTTTTGGGAGCGCGTCAATGACATTCTCGAACATGAAAAGCCAGAAGGTGTGATTGTTCAGTTGGGAGGGCAAACGGCCTTGAAATTGGCGCGGGATTTTGAGAAAAATGGCATCAAGATTATTGGTACCCAGTTCGCCAACATGGATATGGCGGAAGATCGGAGCCAATTTTCGGATATTCTAAAAGAGCTGAAAATTCCGTATCCGCCCTATGGAGCCGCTCGATCAGTTCGGGAAGCGATTGACAGGGCCGAAGAAATCGGTTATCCGCTTCTTGTTCGCCCGAGTTACGTACTTGGCGGTCAGGGAATGCGCATCGCGATCAATAAGGAAGAGGTTGAAAAATATGTCAATCAAATCTGGAAGTTGATGCCGGACAACGTCATCCTACTTGACCTGTTCTTAGAGGACGGGATTGAATTGGATGTGGATGCCATTTGCGACGGGGACGAAGTCTGGGTAGCGGGCATTATGCAGCACATTGAACCAGCCGGAGTGCACTCTGGAGATTCCACGGCCGTGCTTCCGCCCTACTCGTTGTCTGAAGAGATTCAGCAGACGGTTCGCGAGTACATGAACTCCATCGGTAAGCGGTTGGATGTTCTCGGTTTGGTGAACGTGCAGATGGTTATTAAAAACAATCTTGTATACGTTATTGAGGCGAATCCTCGCGCATCCCGGACGGTACCCTTTGTTGCGAAGGCCACCGGCGTGCCGATTTCAAACATTGCTACAAAAGTGATGCTGGGTGCGAAACTGGAGGAATTTCGGCAGCGGGGCGAGCTCGAGTCGACGCTCGTGGGATTCGCGGTCAAAGAACCGGTATTCTCGTGGGATAAATTCCCAGAAGTTCGCAAGGAGTTGGGCCCCGAAATGAAGTCTACGGGCGAAGCCATCGCGTTCATTGCGGACTTCAAGGACGAACATTTCCGCAAACCTTTTGAAATGCGCAATTTATACCTGTCAAGGTAGAAATTGGGTATTATCCGACCCCGAAGGGGGAGGAAAATACCTAAAACCTTTATTTGTCCCGATAGGGGCGAATACAAGTGAGGATTATCCGACCCCGAAGGGGGAGGGCAATACCTAAAACCTATACTTATCTCGATAAGTACAGGCGCCCCAACAAGTTGGGGCACAGGGATTTGCGGAGCAAATACCAGTTTCGTATTCATGAGGCCGCAGGCCGAATAAATGCGCAGTGGGGGGGTATGTCCGGCCATAAGTGGCCCGCGGAGCCAGAAATGTGCTGCTAGCGAATCCCAGGGTGAACGTCAGAAATCGTAAATGAGATTTCGTCGTCCACCGCAAATTCAATCCAATCAATGGAAACGAACGTGGGATACCCTTCTTTCGCATACTCAACTTCGAGAGAAAACGCTTCGGTCTTGGCTCTTCTGATCATTTCGAACATGTTTTCAATGGTTTCCAAATACTCAAGTTGTTCCGCCGGCACGGGTTCATCGCGCCATATGTTAAATGCAGAAGTGACGAGCCCATTTTCAACTTGAACCCAATGTTCTCCCCCGTTCACACAAAAACACCCACGGACTACGCGAAAGTAGTAGGTGCCGCTCTGGAAATTGGCCCATTCCTCCTCGTAATCGGAATCATGAGTCGTGCGTGGGTCGTCTGGTCCTGTAATTTCGCAGCCGCTCGTAAAAGCGGAGACTAGAAAAACCAATACTAGAAACGCTTGAGGGTAGATAGCCTTTGACATACGAAAGATTAAAATGAATGGTTTTTGTAGGAGACCAACGCCCAAAAAGCGTCTGTATGTGCAGGCTTTAACACGCGCCAACTCTACTTGCTGCACTGTATAAAGCTTAACTGAAAATAGAATGGCAACTCTTCACTGTAAAACGGGAAGACTCTCCATTTCAGGGATTTCGACGTGCCCTTTGGCATTCATCCGACCTAACTGTGCCATTTCAATTTCGCCGGTTCGTCGCTCGTCATATGCGGTTTCCACGCGAATATGATTGTCCGTAAAACCAGTCATTCCGTTGTGAGATTGTTCTCTTTCCCATAGAACGGACCGATATTGACCCTCAAAACGGCTGTAAAACGCTCCCTTTTTCTTCTCAGACAACATTCGGAGCCGGCGATTTCTTTCTGTTCGGACGCCTTTTTCCACGAATGAGCCACCCATTATTTCCAGCCGGTCTACAGCTACCGTTTCCGGGCGTTCTGAATACGTAAAGACGTGGAGATAGCTTACGGGTAGCGATTCGATGAACGCATACGTCTGATCAAACTGTTCATTTCCTTCCGCAGGAAATCCAACGATCACGTCTGCTCCAATGGAAGCGTCAGGTAAGACCGACAGAACACGATCGACTCGTGCCCGATAATCGGCGGTTAGGTATCGACGGCGCATTTTTCCGAGGACGAAGTCGTCTCCACTTTGAAGCGGCAAATGAAAATGGGGCATAAATGCCCTAGAAGCCCCTACAAAATCTATGATTTCGTCCGTTAAAAGATTGGGCTCGCAGGAAGAAATGCGGTACCGATCGATCCCGTTTACTCTATCGAGTTCTCGAAGTAATGGAAGAAGATGATCCCCCCGTTCTTGGCCAAAAAGACCAATATTCACGCCGGATAAGATGATTTCGCGATATCCGCGGGATGCAATTTCTTCCGCTTGTCGAACGATATCGTCCACCACGGCCGACCGACTTTTACCTCGGGCTTTGGGGATCGTGCAGAATGAACACGTGTAATCGCACCCATCTTGTACTTTGAGAAAAGCTCTGGTGCGTTCAGAGGCCGAAAAAGCGGCCCCAAACTCAGTCACATCGTCAATGCACGAGACATCGATCTGCGTTTTTTCTTTTTTAGTAAAGGCTTGCACGTATCGAAAAACATCAAATTTTTCGTTCGCCCCCAACACCACATCCACGCCTGGGATTTCTGCTATTTGCTCTGGACGAAGCTGCGCAAAGCATCCGGTGACGATAACACACGCTTCCTGGTTGGCACGAAGTGCTTTTCGAATAGCTTGGCGGCACTTACGGTCCGCCTCCTCCGTCACGGTGCAGGTATTGAGGACCACTACATCTGCGGCTTCGCCGAAGGGTACGACTTGATAATGTTGCCCCTTGAATTGTCCTGCAATCGTTCCTGTTTCGGCGAAATTAAGCTTACAGCCTAAGGTATGGAAGGAAACACTGGGCACGTTATCGACGGGAAATAGGATGGAGGAATGAAAAATCCCGAAACGAATAAGGAATCTTTTGCATAGATAGGGCAGCAATCGAACGAAGATGGTATTTTCGGGTTTCCCCGATTCAATTTCGCTGCCGGTCAGCCCGATTCAATGTTTGCAAAAGAAGGATACGCATTAATAGCAGGTACCGTATTTATTGCTCTGGTAGTTGGAGGTCTGGGTTGGGCATATGGCGGAATAGTCGGCATCATACTGATGGTTTTTGGAGTCTTGGTTTTAGGCTTCACCCTGTATTTTTTTCGTGACCCAACACGCGTTATCCCCAGTGTGCCGGCGAATACCATCATGTCTCCAGCCGACGGAAAGGTTTTGCTCATAGACGAGATAGAAGAGCCATTATATTTTCACGGGCCCGCGCTAAAAATTTCCATCTTTCTTTCCCCCTTGAACGTCCACGTGAACAGGATTCCAACGGATGGATTTATTGAATTCGACGAATATGTTTCAGGAGACTACTTGGTGGCTTGGCACGAAAAGGCCAGCGAGCTCAATGAAAGGTCCCAATTGGGCCTTTTGCATCCGTCGGGACACAAAGTGTTATTTAAACAGATTGCAGGTGCCGTGGCCCGGCGCATTGTTTACCATATAACTGTAGGAGATCAGGTCAAACTTGGGGAACGATTTGGGATCGTAAAGTTTGGATCTAGAATGGATGTTATTATTCCACGCGGGTCTAATATTTCGGTAGCGATTGGTGACAAAGTTACCGGTGGTCAGACCATTTTGGGATATCTACCCGAGCCCGTCAATTAGAGCATTATGCCACGATCCAAAGACAAAAAAGTTAGCCCAGGTCTAAAGCAAAGGCGATTTCGGCAGCGTTTGATCACGTATCGAGAGTTGAAAGGTCCTCGACTTCCTCGAAAAATACCCCGCGCCGCCGTTCCTTCGTTTTTTACGTTGATGAACCTGTTTTGCGGATTCCTGTCCCTAGTTCAGGTGCTCGAAGGTCGGCTGGAGCATGCGGGTTGGCTCATTTTACTTGCCAGTTTATTTGATGTGCTGGACGGGATCATGGCTCGGTTAACCAACGGAACCAGCTTGTTCGGAATGGAACTCGACAGTTTGTGTGATGTGGTTTCGTTTGGAGTGGCACCTTCGCTATTAATTTTTGAGTTTGGCTTAAAAGATTTTGGAACGCCTGGAATCATAATATCGTCCCTCCCGGCCCTCGCTGGGGCCATTAGGTTGGCGCGTTTCAACGTCAACTATGAAGGCGAGAAAAAGGACTCGTTTGCTGGCCTTCCGATTCCAGTTTCGGCCGTTGCCATTGTCGCCATCATTTTGAATCCAGATATTATTGCAAATTTGACCTCAGGGAGTGGGGACATGTCCATAATCCTAATTGCGGTTGTGGTCTTATCAGGATTAATGGTTTCCAATGTGCCGTTTGACTCCGTCCCCCGGCCATCCATGGAATACATCAGAAAGCGTCCAATAAAGTTCGGCATTTACTTTACCGGGTTTTTGATTACTGTGGTGTTCAGAGAGATCGGTCTTTTGTCGGTTATTTCGATCTACCTAGTGGGCAGTTTGGTTTTAGCTTTTGCCGCATTCCTAAAGGCCGTTCGAGATACGGACCTGCAAGAAATCGAGCACATTGGGGACTCTACCGTGTTATCCGATAAAAACGGATCCAATTCTTAAACATTCCTTTTTCTATGTACAAAGCCAAAATTACGATCACGCTTAGGTCATCCATTCTCGATCCTCAAGGGAAAGCCACGCATCATGCGCTCGGAGAACTAGGGTTTAAGTCCATTCAATCCGTTAGAATAGGCAAATTCGTCGAGTTGGAAATTGACGCCGCCTCAAACTCGGAAGCGGCTTCGTTAGCCGAAAACGCGTGTAAGGAGCTTCTGGCCAATTCAGTGATGGAAGACTATCAGGTAGAAATTCAAGAATTGGTTGTACGCTAGGATGCAACCAACACCTGTGCGATATAGCCTTGGAGCTGGGAATAGCCAGGACGCGCGCCTCGGAGCTGGGAATAGCCAGGACGCGCGCCTTGGGCAGGACGCTAGGCGAGTTTTTTCCAGTACCAAGGAAGACACTTCCTACCATTTGCAGGTAGAAGTAGAAGTGGACACCCTGTGGGGGGTTGAACTCTACAATGACGAGATTCACACCTTTGAAGAAGTCATATTTCAACTGATGAAGGCCATTTCCTGCTCCCGCGGTAGGGCAGAAGATCTAGCCTGGGTGGTTCACAGCGAAGGACTGGCTCACGTGTACGATGGTGTATTTGAAGACTGTCTGCGCGTCTCTGGAGTTCTGCGCGAAATCGGTCTTGTGACCCAAATTAAGGGTTAAGTCTTGCCCAGAGCCTGCTCGATTTAGTCATGCAGCATGCCCCGGGGGCAAAAATGCGTACTTTGAGGAAAATTGTGCACTTTTTACGGCAAAATTTACTTGTTCTGGCTAGTGAATGAGGCGGATCGAATCCTGAGTGGTCCCCAAAACAGCCTTGAATTCCTGAAAACGGGCCCGAGTACGGCGAAATAGGGTGAAAAAGGGGGCTTTCGAGTAATTAAACTAATCATGGCATAGATGTTGGATAAATATGAATAACGGACAACCAACGACTAGACGGGGCAACCCCATGATTATTACGACGAGACAATTTTTATCCTCTTTTTGGCTATTAATCGCTTTGATTGTAGCCACCATTTTAGCGGTAGCTTTGCCGAGCTCTGTACGTGCTCAGACGGTGGCTACCGTAGAATTCAACGCAGAAGGGTACGCCAGCTATTACAATCTCAACCTCCACGGAGCAAAAACGGCGTCGGGCGAACGATACGATCATAAAGCTTTGACCGCAGCGCATGCGTCACTTCCTTTTGATTCAATGGTGAAAGTGACAAATAAGGAAAACAATTCCTTTGTCATTGTTCGAATCAATGATCGGATGAGGCCTGATGCAAAACGCATTATTGACCTATCGGGGGCTGCTGCTCAAAAAATAGGTCTTTTCGATGCAGGCATCGTTGAGGTAACGTTGTCTTTGGTTGATGCTCAACAGATGACTTTGAAGTCAAAAGTTGGTCCACCTGAACCAAAGGTTAAAAAGCCCATCGGAAACGGCGAGCTTAGCGGTAACGCAAAATCTACCATTGCTTCATCTGTTGGAAGTGCTTCCAAGATCCAACCGGCTTCGATAGCCACTAATGCGGCGAAGAAACCGACCTATACGCTACAAATAGGCTCTTTCAGTACATCATATGCTGCTGAAAAGTTGGCAAAAATCTACCCGGAAGCGTGGATTGAAAGGGTGCAGACAGAAGACGAGGTGACCTTTCGGGTTTATTTCAGCCGTTTTGAAGATGAAAAGCCAGCTAGAATGGTTCAAAACGCTCTTTGGACCAAGGGACAGGACAGTTTCCTCCGAAAAGTGGCTCCCTAATCATTGAGAGAGATTTCTGCGGGGGGCTATATTGCTCCTCATGGAAATGCAAAGTGACTCATATTTAGTATTAGGATCGAGATCGTCGGCCGAAATCAAGGTAAAAGGATCTAGATTTATTG
>CALEEY010000034.1 GCA_937877085.1 uncultured Bacteroidota bacterium | reverse complement strand
GTCTTTATTGGGGAGTTGCTGGCCTTGGTATGTGCTCTTATTCAACTTCGATTTAAGGTCATACCTTTGCCGGCCGAGGCCTATTACATGAAATATGCCCCCATTGAGTTAAGTATTGTTGATTTTGTATTAGTTGCGGTTATTACGATGATCTTGTGCGCACTTTCTTCGTACATCCCCGCTCGATATGCCGCTCAGATAGAGCCATTAAAAGCCATCCGATCACGATAAAATCATTTTTAAGAAATTAGCGACATCAAATTTATGGATGCAGTAAATGCCACGGTTTTAAAAGTAGGGGATAAAGCACCAAATTTCGCACTTCATAGCGATTCAATGACGGTTTTCCAGTTATCCGATGCTTTAGCTCTTGGGCCTGTTCTAGTGTTGTTTTTTCCAGCCGCTTTTACCGGTACTTGTACAACGGAGTTGAACGAAGTGAATAACGACTTGGAAGCCTATTCGCCGGCGACCGTTGTTGGAATTTCGACGGACGCACCGTTTACCTTAGCTGAATATCGAAAGGTCAATGCGTTTAAATATTCGCTTTTAAGCGATCATGACGCGGATGTCTGCCTAGCCTACGGCAGTAAATATGACCACACGTTCGCCGGGATGAAGCTGTCCAGGATTGCCAAACGGTCCGCATTTGTGATCGATCGATCAGGGATTATTCGCTATGCGGAAGTACTTGAAAACGCTTCTCATATTCCAGATTTATTAGCCATTAAAGCCATTTTGGGTGCTCTATGATTGTCGTTACTTTACGCTTTTTCTCCGTATTACGCGAAGCCTTTGGGGCCGGAGTTGTCGAGGTAGAACTGGATCCTGGGACCACAGGATCTGGGCTAATTGAACTTCTCGCAGCTAATAACGAAGACTTTGCTGCTTTGCAGTCGGTGGTCCGCCTTGCCATTAATGACGAATATGTGGAACTCGACACCCCACTTTCAGACGGGGATGACATTGCCTTTATCACGCCTGTTTCTGGCGGATAAAATGGATGGAGCATATCTGGATTAACATATCTGAAGAGCTGCCGTCCATCTCGGACGTGCATTCGTTTTTGTATGCAAGTCAGGGTGGAGGGGTCTGCGTTTTTTCGGGAATCACTCGTCTCCAGACAAACGGAAGAGTTACTGAAAAACTCAGCTACGAGTCCCATAAAACCATGGCGCTCAAAGAGATGCGGCGCCTAGCAGATGTAGCTACTGAACGCTGGCCGGTCCTCAGAATCGCAATGCTCCATCGAACGGGAACGGTTCAAGTTGGGGAGCCAAGTGTACTGATTGGAGTCGCCACCGCCCATCGGGGCCCTGCTTTTGAAGCGACTCAGTTTTTGATTGATGAGCTAAAGAAAAGTGTTCAGATTTGGAAAAAAGAATCGTTTTTGAATGGTGAAGAGGAATGGGTTTCGACCATTTGGCAGGATACCGACTAACGTAGGGCACGCTCGACGGCACTTTTAATGCGACCGATGGGATCTTTGTGGGTATCGGGAGCAAAAGATTGCCCCGTAATTTGTTCAAATAACTCGATATATCGCGCAGCAACTTCTATTCTGAAAGAATCATCGAGATCGGGGAGTACCTGATTGTCGAGTCCCTGAAACCCGTGATCCATCAACCATTCTCGTACGAACTCTTTGGATAGCTGCCGCTGGGGCTCGTCCTTGCTCAACAAATCCTCATACGTATCTGCATAAAAGTACCGCGAAGAATCAGGTGTATGAATCTCATCAATTAGCGTGATGACTCCGGCAGAATCGAGACCAAATTCGTACTTCGTATCTACCAAAATGAGCCCTTGCCTTGCAGCGCATTCCGTTCCTCGTTGAAAAAGTGCCAAAGAGTAGGCTTCTAGCTGATTAAACTGCGACGCTGTCAATATTCCACGACGAATAATGTCTTCTTTAGAAATGTCCTCGTCGTGTCCTTCCTCTGCTTTGGTTGCCGGAGTTAAAATGGGGGTCGGCAGTTTCGAATTCTGTTGGAGACCGTCAGGAAGTTCTTTTCCGCACAGGACTCGACCTCCGCTTCTATACGTTCTCCAAGCATGTCCCGCCAGATACCCTCTGACCACGAACTCAACGGGGAAGGAGGTGCATTTCCTTGCAATCGTAACGTTGGGATCAGGTACGGCCAAAACATGATTTTGAACGATATCCTTTGTTTGATCAAAAAAGTAATGAGCCACACCGTTGAGGACCTGTCCCTTAAAAGGAATCGTCTGGCGCAAAATGTGATCAAAAGCAGAAATGCGGTCCGATGTTACAAGGACCAGTCGGTCTCCCACGCTGTACGTGTCTCGAACCTTCCCACCATAGCGACTTCCGATAGAATCAAAATGAGTGGCTTCAACAGTAGCGTCGAGCTGGTTTTCAATAAGTCTTTTATTCATCCTAATTGTTCAAAGGCTGGATGCCCTAATTTCAAGTGTTGG
>CALEEY010000033.1 GCA_937877085.1 uncultured Bacteroidota bacterium | reverse complement strand
TCGGATATCGTCTTTTAAAATCCGTTGGGGGACAGGTTATAAGTGGCTATTAGTCAAGACTGACTTCTAGACCCAGACCCTGCAATTCACGAACGAGGACGTTGAAGGACTCGGGAGTACCCGGTTCCGGCATGTTTTCGCCCTTTACAATGGCTTCGTAGGCTTTTGAACGGCCTTGAACATCGTCCGATTTGTAGGTAAGCATCTCCTGAAGGACGTTTGATGCGCCATAAGCATACAATGCCCAGACCTCCATCTCTCCAAGACGCTGACCACCAAATTGGGCTTTACCACCCAGCGGCTGCTGTGTAATCAAGCTGTATGGTCCAATCGAACGAGCATGAAGCTTGTCGTCTACAAGGTGGCTTAGCTTCAACATGTAGATGTAGCCTACAGTCGTATGCTGATCGAACGGTATTCCCGTTCTACCATCATATAATTGTGTTCTACCATCCACTGGAAGACCTGCTCTCAACATAGTCGCTTCAACGTCTGCAACGGTCGCACCGTCGAAGATCGGTGTTGCAAAACTAGTTCCGAGCTTTTTGCCTGCCCAACCCAATAGGGTTTCGTAAATCTGCCCAAGGTTCATACGAGAAGGCACGCCAAGCGGGTTCAAAACGATATCGACAGGGGTTCCATCTTCAAGAAACGGCATGTCTTCTTGAGGAACGACCTTGGCGATAACCCCTTTGTTACCGTGACGACCGGCCATCTTATCTCCAACCGAGATTTTGCGCTTTTTAGCGACATACACCTTCGCGAGCTGAACGATTCCCGGAGGAAGTTCGTCGCCCATTTGTACCTGGTGCTTATCTCGCTTAGCAACGCCTTGAATATGGCGATTGTGACGTTCGTAGTTACGAATCAGCTTTTTGACGTTGCCATCAAGCCCTTCTTCCCCTGTAAAGGCTACGCGTGGATCCAATTTAAGCGGATCCATTCCTTCAATCGATTTAATATCGATTTTAGCGCCAGCACTTACGAGCACATTTCCTTCGCGGTCAACAAAGTCTTTCGCTTTTTGGCCCGACAACAGCGCGGTCAGTTTGCTCCAGAATTTGCCGTTCAATTCGCGCATCGACAACTCTAAATCCTTTTCGATTTCGGCGAGACGTTTGTTCTCTTCCTTTTTCGATGCTGGATCTAGCTTACGACGGCTAAATAGTTGAGTATCAATAACGACCCCTTTCATTCCCGGAGGTGCCTTCAGGGACGCATCTTTCACGTCGCCCGCTTTGTCTCCAAAAATGGCCCGAAGTAGTTTCTCTTCTGGGGTCGGATCGGTTTCTCCCTTAGGAGTAATTTTACCGACAATAATGTCGCCAGCTTTGACTTCTGCTCCGACGCGAATAATTCCACGTTCGTCAAGGTCCTTTGTGGCCTCTTCAGAAACGTTTGGAATTTCACGAGTTAGCTCTTCTTCGCCACGCTTCGTATCGCGGACTTGAAGATCAAAAGCTTCAATGTGAATCGACGTATAGACGTCATCTGCAACGAGGCGCTCGCTAATAACGATTGCGTCCTCAAAGTTGTAGCCACGCCAAGGCATAAACGCTACAAGAACGTTTTTACCTAGAGCCAATTCACCATTGTCTGTTGAAAACCCGTCTGTAAGAACGGAATCTTGTTTAACCCGATCGCCCACATTAACAATGGGGGTCTGATTAACACACGTATCCTGGTTCGTACGGCGGAATTTTGTCAGGTAATAGGTTTTGATCGGCTCGTCAAAAGACAATCCTTCTTCTTCGGCCGTGCGGTCGTAGCGAATGATTATTTTTGAGGCGTCCACATATTCGACCACTCCGTCTCCTTCTGCTATAACAACAGCTCTGGAGTCGCGGGCTACGCGGCCTTCAAGTCCCGTGCCACACAACGGAGCTTCTGCCCGTAGTAGAGGAACAGCTTGACGTTGCATGTTTGAGCCCATCAGAGCGCGGTTGGCGTCATCGTGCTCAAGGAAAGGAATAAGCGATGCCGCCGGAGACACAATCTGGTTTGGAGAGACGTCCATGTACTGAACTTCGTCCGGAACCACGATTGGGAAATCGCCTTGATAGCGACATCTAACGGTTTTGTTTACAAAGTCGCCTTTGTCATCGATAGGAGCGTTTGCCTGAGCAATCATGGCCGTGTCTTCCTGCTCTGCTGAGAGGAATTCAATGGTTTTGCTCACTCTTCCCTTCTTCACTACGCGGTATGGCGTTTCAATGAATCCATATTCATTGACGCGAGCATGCACACATAGGGATGAAATAAGACCGATGTTTGGACCTTCCGGGGTTTCAATCGGGCAAAGGCGTCCATAATGCGTATAGTGAACGTCGCGGACCTCAAATCCGGCGCGTTCACGCGTCAAACCACCTGGTCCAAGCGCAGACATACGACGCTTGTGCGTCAATTCTGCCAAGGGGTTGGTTTGGTCCATGAACTGGCTTAGCTGGTTGGTACCAAAAAACGTGTTGATCACGCTGGAAACCGTCCGGGCGTTTACCAAGTCCTGTGGAGTAAATTTATCGGCATCGCGAAGATTCATTCTCTCTTTAATGGTACGGGCCATACGGGCCAAACCAAGAGAGAATTGCGATGCGAGCTGCTCACCTACTGAACGGACACGACGATTACTCAAATGGTCAATGTCGTCTACGCTGCTTTTGCCATTCTGCAAGCTAATAAGCTCTTTGATGATGGCAATAATGTCTCCACGAGACATGGTGAGTAGTTTGGGATCTTCTTTGGTGCGAAGACGGGCGTTAATTCGATAACGACCCACTTCTCCCAAATCATACCGTTTTTCGCTGAAGAACAAGCGCTCTAGAACACCGCGGGCGGTTTCTTGATCGGGCGCTTCTGTTCCACGAAGCTGCATGTATAGATACTCAAGTGCCTCTTTTTCAGAGTGGGTAGGATCCCTTTTGATCGTATTTAGCAGCGTAACCTTGTCGTAGTTGTCATCTTCAGACTCTTCACGTATGAGGTGAATCTGAGAGATATCTACTTCTTTTAGCTTGTCGAAGTCATCCTCTTCTAGCTCGTGCTGGGCAGGAAGAATTATTTCGCGCTCAATACGTTCTTCAATGACTTCTCCGGTGTCTTCGTCCACTATTTCAGTGGTCCGCTCGACAGAAATACTTGCAGCCAGCGTACGTCCAACAAATTTCTTGAACGCGGCTTTGCTTTTTACAGCAACCGAATCGGCAAGGTCAAAAAGATTGACGATGTCTTCGTTGGTTGAATATCCGAGCGCACGAAGCAGGGTGGTTACCGGTAGCTTCTTTTTGCGGTCGATATAGGCCCACATCATGTTTCCAACGTCCGTTGAAAACTCAATCCACGATCCCCTAAATGGAATTACGCGGGCGGAGAACAACTCGGTTCCGTTGGGATGGACACTTTGACCGAAGAATACACCAGGGCTACGATGTAGCTGCGAAACGACCACGCGCTCCGCTCCATTTATAACGAACGTACCACGTTCTGTCATAAATGGCAGATTTCCTAGATAAACTTCCTGTTCAATGGCTTCTTCAGCCTCATCTTCGTCTTCATCTTCCTTGCTGGAAAGACGAAGTTTCGCTTTGAGGGGCACGGAGAACGAAAGTCCCTGTGCAATACACTCCTCTACTGAATGTTTTGGAGCGTCTAGGCTGAAGTGGATAAACTCGAGCGTGTACCGTTCGCGGCTATCTTGAATCGGGAAATGTTCGTTGAACACTCCCTGCAATCCGATATTTTCCCTTTCTTCTGCAGGGATATGATCTTGAATAAAGTCATGAAATGACTTCAATTGGACGTCCAAAAAGTCTGGATAGTCTCGGATAGTCTTGATGCGCGCAAACGATGAGCGCACGGCTGGACTCTTGACGTTGGGCATAGTCTGGTCGTTACCGTTAAGGATTATGAAAGGCCGTAAATGATCAAAAATTTGATCCAACCTGGGATATTGATCCTGCCTTTTAAATCATCTAGCCAATTATCCGGCGTAAAAATGATTCGATCGAAGACGCCGAAAGCCGGCCCTGAAAACAGGGCCGGCCGGATCTTTCGGCTTCAGTCGTCTACTGACTGCAACAGTAAAACTCTTATTTGAGTTCTACTTCTGCTCCAGCTGCTTCTAGTTGAGCTTTCAGCGCTTCTGCTTCAGCTTTAGATGCGCCTTCTTTAACTGTTGAAGGTGCTCCGTCTACCATGTCTTTGGCTTCTTTGAGACCAAGACCGGTGATCGCGCGAACTTCTTTAATCACGTTGATCTTCTTTTCGCCAGCGGCTTTGAGGATCACATCAAATTCTGTCTGCTCTTCAACTTCTTCAGCAGCCGCAGCGGATGGGCCTGCAACAGAAACTGCAGCAGCTGCAGGCTTGATGCCGTAATCGTTTTCAAGAACCTGAGCCAATTCGTTCGCTTCTTTGATCGTTAGACCAACTAGCTGCTCAGCTAATGCTTTAATATCTGCCATGTTATTTTACCGTTTTCCTGCAGCTTTCAAAGCGAGATGCTCGGCTGCATATTAAGGGATTGAATCCGTTGCCGGAATTCCGTTCGAACACTGCGTTCGAACGAGGAAGACCACTGATTAAGCTTTCGCCGTCTCTGCGATCGTTTTGATGGCTCCCACGAGGTTGCCACCTTGTGCCTGCAATGCGCCGATAACATTCTTGATCGGTGATTGCAGCAATGTGATGATCTGACCGATAATCTCGTCTTTCGACTTGAGGCTCGCAAGAACTTCCAACGCATCTGCATGATAAACGGCGCCTTCAATATGCGCGCCTTTCAATGCAGGGATAGCTGTTTTCTTATCAGTCAGGTATTTTTTAATCACGCGACCAGGCGCAGATGGCTCTTCTGCAAAGGCTACTGCTGTCGGGCCGTGAAGGTGATCAAACAATTCGTCATAGCCACCAATACGCTGCATCGCTAGGCGAAGCATGGTATTCTTGATGACTTTGTATTCTACACCGGCTGCACGGAACGCTCCACGTAATTCAGTGGCTTGTTCTACTGTGAGTCCAGTATAGTTAGTTAGGTAGATGGTCGGCGTTTGCTCAAGCTTTTCTACGAGCTGATCTACGGTCGCCGCCTTCTGTGTTTTGGTCATTGCCATGTTTGTGACTCTGCTTTTATCGTTTCAGAAGGGACACTTATCGGAGTGAGCTGAGCACTTCATTTCTGTCCATGGAAATTCCTGGTCCCATGGTCGTAGAAATGGTGATCGAGCGCACATAAGTGCCTTTGGCGGCTGCAGGACGCAGACGCAGGATTTCTTTCAAAAATGCCTCGGCGTTCTCTTTCAACTGAACAGATGAAAAAGATGCTTTGCCAATAGCGGTATGCATGATCCCTGCTTTATCTACGCGGAAATCGATTTTACCAGCTTTGACTTCTGCGATTGCTGAAGCAACATCCATCGTGACGGTACCGCTCTTTGGATTCGGCATCAGACCACGGGGACCGAGAACACGACCCAAACGACCAACGACCGCCATAACATCAGGCGTCGCGATCACTACGTCAAAATCTGTCCAACCTTGTTTCTGGATTTTGTCCGCAAGGTCTTCGAGACCGACATGGTCTGCACCGGCGTCGCGTGCTTCCTGTTGCTTACCTTCGCTGGCAAGCACTAGTACGCGAACTTCCTTTCCCGTTCCGTGAGGTAGAGCAACCGTGCCGCGAACCATTTGGTCAGCATGACGCGGATCTACTCCCAAACGAACGTCTATATCGACTGACTCGTCAAATTTCGCTAGTGCTGTCTTCTTCAGAAGATCGCAGGCGACCCCTACATCGATTGGTCCGTCAGCGGAACCGATCAACTCAAGGGCGGCGCGATAGCGTTTTCCTTTTTTTGCCATAATTGAAGCATTCTGTGCGGTACAATCGCCTGATACTTTCGATCAGGCTCCCGCAGGTTGTGGAGAGAAAGGCTGAAAAGAGATTGAAAAACCAATCTATTCAGACCATCCTTCATTAAGCAGCGGGAGCACCCTTCACTTTGATCCCCATGGAACGAGCCGTTCCAGCGATCATGCTTGCAGCTTGATCTAGATCAAAAGCGTTTAGGTCTTCCATTTTCTGTTGGGCGATATCACGGCACTGGGCCCATGTCACGGAACCAACGTTTTCACGAAGCGGGTCGGCAGCTCCTGACTTAATCTTGGTTACTGCTTTTAACAGTACCGCAGCCGGAGGGCTTTTGACGATGAATGTAAACGACTTATCTGAAAACACAGTGATGACCACCGGTAGGATAAGCCCCATTCTGTCTTGAGTAGCTGCATTAAAAGACTTGCAGAACTCCATTATATTGACGCCTTTCTGACCAAGTGCAGGACCAATAGGCGGGGCAGGATTTGCCTGACCGGCCTTGACCTGTAGCTTGATATAAGCATCGATCTTTTTTGCCATAATTAGTTGCGGTGCAAACGCCGACAAATGCCGGCTCCCGCCATCGTTTTAATTGCTAAAAGCGCTAGCCGATTAGTAACATCCCATCGACTCACGTGTTCCCCTACAAGAATCATCTTGAATGAATTTGCTGTAAAGGAGCACTGGTTAATTTATTCTGCGGGCCCAGCCTATTCTTCGTGCTCGACCTGCAAATAATCGAGTTCGAGCGGTGTTTTACGTCCAAAAATGGACACCATCACTCGAACTTTCATCTTATCTGGATAGACTTCGTCAACCAATCCACTAAAGTTGTTGAACGGTCCGTCTACCACTTTCACGGCATCGCCTTCCTTGAAAGGAATCTCTGGCTGCTCGCCCATTTCACGGGCTTCATCCATTTTGCCCAGAATACGGTTGACTTCGTCAGGCCGTAATGCGGTTGGCTCATCGCCAGTTGTCAAAAACCCAACAACCGATGGCACACTGGAGATGACGTGCTTGAGCTCTTTGTCGAGAATGGCAAACAGAAGGATATACCCAGGGAAGAAGTTTTTCTCCCGAGTTCTCTTTTTACCGCCCCTCATTTCAAAGACCGTTTCAGTAGGAACCATGATCTGAGGAAGTTTCTCAGTCATGTCGAGTCTTTCCAACTCCGCCTCCAGATTTTCCTTTACCTTTTTCTCATGGCCGGAAAAGGTCCGTAAAACGTACCATTTTCTGGTTGATTTGGTCTTTGTAGTCTCCATGCGCACCTCTTTGGTAACAAAAGTCTGTTAGAGAACTCAGCCGTAGATCACTTCGAGTACGGTACTGATAATCTGGTCCGTACTAAAAATAAACAGTGAGATCACAACGGTTGCCACAAGCGTGACAATCGTATGATTGATGAGTTCTTTCTGCGTAGGCCATGTGACCTTCCGCATTTCCTTACCAACCTCTTCGAGGTAGTTGCTGAAATTTGCCATAACAATCTTTTCTATGTCTAAGCCTTGTTCAAACCAAAACTGGCAAACCAAAACTGGCATTGTGCCAAATTCTAGTCACGTACAATCCAGGCCATTCTAACTTCAACACGATGGTTTGTGGGCTCAACTCCAAAAGGAGTCTAATTTCCCATACCATCGTGCCCGTTGCACGGGCGGTAGGACTCGAACCTACAGCCTGCGGTTTTGGAGACCGCTGCTCTGCCAATTGAGCTACGCCCGTATCTTTTACTGATTTGGCAGTTCAGCCATTCTCAGAAGCACAACTGCCGGGGGCCTTTTCAGGCCCCCGGCATCGTACAATTTTTTGCCGTTTTCGACGAGGTAGATTGGATCTAGGTCGCGTTAGCGAAGTCGAATTCGATCTATTCCCCGAAAATCTTCAAACCCCAAACGGAACTGGATTTTAGCCTGTCGAGGCGAGCGAGGGGCCGAAACGAGAAGTACTTGCGTACTTCGCAGTGAACGGCACCGATGCTCAACGTCGAGAGAGCAAATTTTAGTCCAGAATCTTGGAGACCACGCCCGCACCAACGGTACGGCCACCTTCACGGATAGCGAAACGAAGGCCTTGCT
>CALEEY010000032.1 GCA_937877085.1 uncultured Bacteroidota bacterium | reverse complement strand
TAGTCCATTGAGCGAAGCACTAGCAACCGACTTATATTCTGAAAAAGCGATTATGCCGGCGTCTACGTGGCTTCCTGGAAGTCATCCGGCCAAACCTTTGGTCGCCGTTCGCCCGTTGGGAGATCAACGCTATCTCACGATGGTACCCGGAAATAATACCGAAATACGGACGTGGATCGTACGATTTAAGGAATCGGGTGAGTGGAAAACGGAGCTGATACCGGCGTGGATGCACGCGCTCTCGTTGAAGCATCACCCGGAAGCGGAAGTTATTGTACTGCAATCGGTTACACGACTTGGTCGCCAAAGTGAACCGGTCGTTTTAATATTTAAAAGATGAAATACCTAAGTTGAAACAGAATAAATCCAGTTGGAACGCATGGATTGTAACGTTGGGTATTTCATTCCTGCTGATGGGTTGTGCAAGCACCAGCGGTACAAGTCACATACCGACTTCAGCCGGAATGACGAATGAGCAATTCACGCGTTTAATCGAGGTTCAGATTTCCAACGTCCTAGCGGATTGTGCCAAGGACGGCGGAAATTGCGCCATAGCGCTGGATCCTGGTTCTGCAGCCGATTCCATCTCTGTTGATCGTGATCAGGGTTCGTTTACGGCCTTTTTAAACAAGGCCTTTGCTCAGAAATCGTTTAGGGAAGGGGACGTTCTTGAACTGAATCGCCAATTGCTTGATGCCTTGGAGCCCTCGATTGGACCCATAGAAGCGAACTTAGTGGCGCTTGGCCGCCCCATCCAAGAATTGGTACCTAACTATTATCGCACAAGAGACGTTGACCGAAGCCGAATGCCTCAAACAGCATCCGAATCGAGACGATTGACGACGGACCTTGCAAAGCCTTGGCAAAGCGCTTCTCAATTGTCCGGTAGGCACATCGCGATATGGCCGAGCCACGGTTGGTACTATGAATATCGATTGGACCGCTGGGAATGGCAGCGGGCACGCCTATTCCAAACCGTTGAAGATATTTTTCCGATGTCGTTCGTGGTTCCATATTTGATTCCCATGCTGGAAGGGGCCGGAGCCTATGTACATATTCCAAGGGAGCGAGATACGCAGGCACACGAAGTAGTGGTTGACAACGATTCCGAGAAAACCAATCGTTCGAGTCAGTCAAAATCCGCTAAAGTTGAGGGTGAAAACCGATTTTTAGAGGTAGGAGAAGCTGCTTTTGCATGGAAAAACGGAGCTGGATCAGGCTTTCAGTACGTGAATCCCATTCGCGATCAAAATCCGTTTAGCCTAGGGACCTACCGAGTTTCAACAACCGATAAGCAGCCAACAGCCATGGCCAGTTGGATCCCTGCTATTCCAGAAAAGGGGTCCTATGCCGTGTATGTGTCCTATGGCAAAGAAGCCAATGCCACTTCCGATGCGCGGTATACCGTGTATCATTCGGGTGGAACGGCCGAAATTAGCGTCGACCAGCGGATGATGGGCGGGACTTGGGTATATCTAGGCACGTTTGACTTTGAATCGGGGTCGCAACCCGAATTGGGCCGGGTGGATTTGTCGAATCAAAGCTTGGACGTTGGGAAGACTGTATCCGCGGACGCTGTCCGTTTTGGAGGCGGGATTGGTAGCGTGGAGCGTGGTGGGAAGACCAGTGGAAGGCCTCGGTTTACGGAAGGCGCTCGGTATTATATGCAGTACTCGGGCATGCCGCGCGACTTGGTTTACAACGTGACGGAAGGCCCCGACGATTACATCGACGATTACAGAGGAAGGGCAGAGTGGGTAAATTACTTGAGAGGTGCACCTGCTGGGCCGAATAAAAATCGTTCGGAACAAGGTCTTGGCGTACCCATCGATCTTTCGCTGGCGTTTCACACCGATGCTGGAATTACCAAATCCGACCAGACCATTGGCACGCTCATGATTTATTCGTCCACGGGCGCCAAGGCAGACGCTGACTTCCCCGACGGTATGTCCCGATTCGCCAATCGGGACCTAGGGGATATCATGCAAACCACGATTGTGTCGGACCTTCGTCAAAAGTACGATTCCACCTGGACCCGAAGGGCTATTTGGGATCGGGACTATAGCGAAGCGGTGAGGCCGAACGTACCCGGTGTGCTTCTCGAACTCTTGTCGCATCAGAATTTTTCGGACATGAAATTCGGCCTGGATCCGCGCTTTAAATTTGACGTGGCCCGATCGGTCTATAAGAGTATGGCCTATTTTTTAGCCAGTCAAAATGGATACGAGGCCGTCATTCAGCCGCTTCCGGTTACTCATATGAAGGCGGAATGGACCACGGACGGACAGATCGAAGTAACGTGGGAGCCACAGATCGATCCGTTGGAATCGACCGCCGTGCCAACCGGGTATGTCGTTCGCATGCGAACCGAAGACGCTGGTTATGGGAGCGGCGTGTTAGTCCGCGAACCTCGTTACGTCCTCAAAAACCCCAAACCGGGTTTTGTATATGCCTTTCGAGTGGCTGGCATGAATGAAGGCGGAGAAGGGTTCGCTGGGGAAGAGGTAGCCGCCGGAAAACCAGCAGCGAATCAAAATAACCCGGCGGTACTCATTGTCTCCGGATTTGACCGTATTTCAGCGCCCGAAAGTGTCGAACACGGGGATTTTAGGGGGTTTACTGATTTTTTAGACGAGGGAGTGCCGGATCGTCAGGATATGTCGTTTGTGGGCACCCAATACGATTTTGATGTCGAATCGCCTTGGGCTGACGACGATTCGCCGGGCCACGGCGCCAGCCATTCAACCTACGAGACGAAAGTATTGGTTGGGAATACGTTCAACTATCCGGCCATCCATGGGAAGTCCATACTGCGCGCCGGATATGCTTTTGCCACAGCGAGCGACGAATCGGTGGCCGCCGGGGACCTAGACTTAACCCCATACGGGGTTATTGATCTGATTCTGGGCGAAGAAAAAAGGACCGTCGGTCCTGGGAAAATGGTCGATTACGAAGCGATTCCGGATGATTTACAGAATAAATTGGCCGGTTTCATGTCAAATGGAGGGTCCCTGATTGCGTCGGGTGCTTACATCGCAACCGATTTGGCGGGCCCCAGCGCTTCTGAAAGCAGCATCGCCTTCGCAAAAGACGTCCTGCAGTTCAAATGGAGGACTGACCATGCATCACAAACAGGAACGGCCTATGGCATTGGAGATTTCGAAGCGTTTGGTTCTTTACAGTTCAATGTAGATCCAACGGGCCCCATCTATCGGGTTGAAAGCCCCGATGCCCTAGAGCCTAGTCCAAGCGCGGAAACCATCATCCGATATGCCGACAACAATAAGAGCGCTGCTATTGGACGCCCCGGAAAGGGCGGCGTAGTGGTTGCTGGATTCCCAATAGAGACGATTTTAAATCCAATGCAGCGCGATGCGCTGATGAAACGATTTTTGGATTATGTTCGGTAACCATTGAACGCCATCTTCAGGAGAACAAGTTGACCTCACTACCCACACCTTCCGGAATCACATCGACCGAGCGAAAAAAAGCTTGGAAATGGATACCTAGCCTCTATTTCACTGAAGGTATTCCATACGTAATGGTCATGACCGTTTCTGTGGTTATGTATAAACGGCTGGGCATTTCGAACACGGATGTGGCGCTCTACACGAGTTGGTTGTACTTGCCTTGGGTAATCAAGCCATTTTGGAGCCCAGTGGTCGATATCCTTAAAACGAAGCGATTTTGGATCGTTTTGATGCAATTGGTAATCGGGGCCGGTCTTGCTGGTGTTGCTCTCACGATCCCAGGTCCTAATTTTTTCAAATGGTCTTTGGTGTTTTTCTGGCTAATGGCTTTCAGTTCAGCCACCCACGACATTGCCGCCGACGGGTTTTATATGTTGGCCATCAACGATTCCAACCAAGCCTGGTTTGTCGGAATCCGCAGCACTTTTTACCGAGTGGCCATGATATCGGGGCAGGGATTGCTGGTCATGCTAGCTGGTCAACTGGAAAATTCCACGGGGAGCATTCAAACAGCCTGGTCTATTACCATTGGTGTGACTTGCGGGCTGTTTTTATTGTTGATGCTATATCATCACTTCGTGCTTCCTAGACCCGATTCGGATCGGCCTACAGCGGAGGCCAAATTTTCGAGTGTGGTCAAAGAATTTGGAATCACGTTTTCGTCGTTTTTCAAAAAGCCCGGAATTGGAATTACGATAGCATTTATTCTGCTGTATCGTTTTTCAGAAGCCCAGTTGGTAAAGATGGCTGCGCCATTTTTGTTGGATGGGGTAAATGCTGGAGGACTCGGCCTTTCTACAACGGAAGTTGGATTTGTGTATGGAACCGTTGGACTCATTTCACTGACATTGGGTGGGCTGGTCGGGGGATTCTTGGCCGCTAGAAATGGGTTAAAGTATTGGCTCTGGCCAATGGTAGCCGCCATCAATCTTCCCAACTTGGTCTACGTATTTCTGTCCTATTATCAGCCAGAATCGACTTGGATAGTCCACGTGGCGGTAGCCATTGAACAGTTTGGCTATGGCTTTGGGTTTACGGCGTTCATGCTTTACATGATATATGCCGTCGATGGCCCCCACAAAACGGCTCATTTTGCCATTTGTACGGGGTTCATGGCACTAGGAATGATGCTTCCGGGAATGGCCAGCGGATGGATCCAGGAAATGCTAGGATATCAGAACTTCTTTGTTTGGGTTCTCTTGGCCACGATTCCCGGGTTCTTCGTCGCATCGTTGGTGAAGATCGACCCTCTTTTTGGCAAATCCGAAAAGGTGTAGCGGGTCCATGGAATGTCTGAAACAGCGAAGTGATTCTGCGGATAGTCTATAACAGCGAAGGGGTTTTGGGCGCGTAAACGCACAGGCTTACCAGCCGGTTTTTCTAGCAGCTTTCTTGGACTTGTCAGAACTACCTAAATCAGCATTATTTGGCTTGTCCCAGATGTTTTCGTTTGTTTTTGCTGCGCTGGATTCAGTACTCGATGTGTCGGCAAAAATAGTTGAAATATTTTCTTTAGGAGTTGTCTTTACGCCCGATATATTACTTAGAGCGGCCGAAGAAGTAGAAGCTGAAACGGAAGAACCGCTCGAAAGGACAGGGATCCCGATGAGGGACTGATCCGAACCTCCCGAAGAGGGCAGGCGCTTGATACTGGTACTCGAATAATAGAAGTCCAGGATTTGAGCATACGAACGGCCGTCGCCGGACATAAAATGGGCTCCCCATTGGCTTAGACCGACCCCGTGGCCAAAACCACGACCGGAAAAAGTGAAAGCGCCGCGACGTTCATTCGAAGAGAAATAGGTGCTACGCAATGATTTTGCGCCGAATTGACGGCTTACTGCGGCTCTAAACGCACTTCCAGTGATCGTTTTAGAACCCTTAGAGCCTTTAAGTTCGACGTTTTTCACACGTCCATCTGTTCCGGAATCTCCGAACTTGACATCCTTCACGGACATACCAAATTCCGTAGAAAGAACGCGTAGTAGTTGGTCCTTACTAACGGTCCAATCCCAAGAAGCATGTGGTGAACTCGTATCCCATGGATCTTTTCTAGCGCGTAGGTAAGGCAACTGATTCGTTCTCCAAATACTGGTGTTTGACGCGGTATAGCCACCGTTAGAAGCCGAATAAACAGCCTCAATCAATTGGTTGTTGTACTCCAAAACTTGTCCAGCAGTCTCTTCGGCTGCCCGTCGTGCAATAGAAGTGGCGTGGGAAAGGCCGCGATACACTTGAAAGCGCTCGCTATCGTAGAGGGCTCGTCCATTTTGAATGGCGTACAAGGCAAACGTCCTTGCAACCACGGCCATTGCTTTTGAGCCTTCCAGGTCATTGAATCCATACTCGGAACCGACAACGGAGGCCACGTAGTCTTCAAGGGGAACGCGGTTGACAATCTTCAAATTGCCGGCAGCCTGTGATATTTCCAATGAACCTGCATATTCTCGCGATTCAGGTCCAAAGTTAAGCATTAAAGGAGTTCTTGGATCAGATTGGAGCTCTACACGCGCGCCAAATATGACTTTACGACCGGATCTGGCTTCAATTTGACCATTGCGAATGGAGACCTGAATGGTTTGACCGGCTTCAATCAAGATAGACTCCCGATTGGAGCTAATGCGCACAGATCCTGACGCAGTCGCGATATTAAGCGACGAATTAGACAAGTGGTCCATCACGTTGATGGCAATATCCCGTGGTAAATCTGCAGCCTGCATTGGGAAAGTGGCTGCCACCGAAAGCAGTATAGCCACTAAGCCACTCAGGAAGTATTTCGAAAAGCGCAGATTCATTATGGGATACCATTGTTACAGAAGGTTCTGCAACGGGTATCGACCATCTGCATAGCCGATTTAAGTCCTTGGTCCATGTGCCGATCCGGCTTTGGTTTTGCCCGTTCATTGGCAAAAACAAACCGTTCACCCCGTAACTTGAGAAGTGCACAGGCCACATTCGTAAAATCGTATCGGCTGAGCCACTCAAAGCCTCTCTGATAAGACGTTCTTCAGGAACGTTCGAGCTTCAGTAGCTAAATAGAGAAACGCCCGGCGTAGTGGGTGCGCCGGGCGTTTCGTTTTTTAATTGCAGCTGATGTAGAAAGCTTTGCTTACTTACTTAGCAGAAGGGCCAACAAATGGGCCAACTCGTCTTTCAGGTTTCGACGATCCACGATTCGATCTATATATCCTTTTTGCAGCAGGAATTCTGACGTCTGAAATCCTTCGGGCAAATCTTGTCCCATCGTTTCCCGAATGACCCGAGGTCCTGCAAATCCAATAAGTGCTCCTGGTTCAGCCAGATGGATATCTCCGAGCATGGCAAAAGATGCCGTGACTCCGCCGGTCGTTGGATTGGTTAGGAGCACAAAGAAGGGTAAACCCGCTTCAGACAACTTGGTGAGATGCGCACTGGTTTTTGCCATTTGCATCAAACTCAATGCGCCTTCCATCATGCGGGCGCCTCCGCTCTGCGTTATGACTAGCGCTGGAATATTGTTTTCATAGGCGCGCTTGATGGACCGAGCCACGATTTCGCCCACTACGGATCCCATGGAGCCACCAATGAACGTAAAGTCCATTGCAGCTACCGATATAGGGTATCCTCCGACGAGCCCGACAGCGGCTTTTGCTGCATCTTGAAGGCCCGTTTTCTTTCTGGTGGCCTCCAGTCGATCTTTATAGGCCTTTTGGTCGGTGAACTGGAGCGGGTCCGTAGAAACTAAATTATCGTCAAAAATCTCGTAGTCGCCGTCAAACAGTAGATTAAAATACCCAGTTGGGCTCATTTTGAAATGATATTGGCACCGAGGGCATACGAGCGAATGCCGTTCTAACTCTCTACGGGTTATGGTCTCCGAGCATCCTTGACATTTGACCCATTGTCCTTCTGGGATGTCGTTTTGTTGGCCACGCTGCGTTTTTATACCAGCTGATGTGCGTTTAAACCAAGGCATTAATTTTGAGAATGGTGGGTGCCGTACTAACCGTTAAAACGGTAACCGGTCGAAAATACTCTTCGATGCTTTTCGAGCTACGAACTCCTTAAGATAAGTCGGCTCAAAGGAATTCTGATCTTGTACGTTAAAATCGCTCAACTGGTTCAATAGTAAAGGAAACAGCTTTTTGATGCTAGGGGCGATCAATGCTGTCGTTAATCCAATGTCCTGCAATGGTTTCAACGTATCGATATGGTCTGAAACGACCATCATCGCACCCCGACTTTCCGACAAAAGGCTCGTTGCCTCTATCACATTCATGGCGCGGTCGGGGGTCTCTCGGACTAAACCTGTTTCCAGTTGTCGGAATTGGGCCAAGAAAACTTCTCCTTCTCTAGCCTTAATGAGCGACACCACTTCTGTTCCGGCTGCTACCAAGGGAGCCATACTGGCCAAATAGAGTAGCGTCGATACCGCATAAAGCGGTAATTCCATAGACCAGGCCAATCCTTTAGCGGTGGAAGCGCCAATGCGCAGGCCGGTGTAGGAGCCCGGTCCAGAGACCACTACGATGCCGTTGGGCCTTTTTCCGGCCTCCTCTATTAGTTCGGATACGTAGACGGCAAGCATACTGGCATGGGAACGCGCATCGTCCGTGGTGCGGACGAGGGTGCTCTTTTCATGGTTTAGGTCAAAGAAAGCGACACTACAGGTGTTGGAGTAAGTATCGATCGCAAGTAGATCCATTGGGTCAAATGGTTAGCCAGAGAAATTTCGTTCGTCAACGATAGGGTTTTTCCGGGTTGACAATTAGAAAAGCTCGTTTATCTTATCAGCCCAGTTTTTACCTAACATGTAGAAACTAAAGTTAAGTTCAATATAGGGGCACACGATGAAGGTTTACGATGCAGATCACATTCGCAACGTCGCACTGGTTGGACACCAGGGCAGTGGTAAGACCATGCTCGCAGAGGCGATGTTGCTAGATACAGGGGCCATTAAAAGAATGGGCTCAATTATGGAAGGCAATACAGTAAGTGACTATCACCCGAGTGAAAAAGAACGCGGGATGTCGGTGTTTGCTTCCTTATTGCATGTCGAATTCGGCGGCAATAAGATAAATGTAATTGACACTCCGGGATATCCTGACTTCATAGGCGAAGTTTCTGCGAGCTTACACGTGGTGGATTCTGCGATTTTTGTGATCAATGCGTCCGAAGGGGTTCAGGTTGGGACAGAATTGGCGTGGCGAGCAGCCGTCAAAGAATCCACACCTTCGATGTTTGTCATTAATCAGTTAGACAAACCCGACGCCGATTTCAGGGATTTGGTAGAGCAAATTCAAGGTCGATTTGGTCGCGGCGCTACGGTCATCCAAATACCCGCGGGAAACGGTTCACGATCGATCATTGATGTGTTGTTGATGACTCAAATTACCTATGATGCGAATGGTAAAATGAGTTCGAAGCCCATCGACGAAAATTTCCGGGAAGAGGCCGAGCTCCTTCACAACGAACTGATAGAAAATATTGCTGAGAACGACGAAGGCTTGATGGAGTTGTTCTTTGAGAAAGGAACCCTTACGGAGCAAGAAATGCGTGCCGGGCTTCGGGCCGCTATGATACGTCATCAATTATTTCCCATCTTCCTAACCAGCGCAACCGAAAACATAGGTATCGCGCGCCTGATGGAATTCGTCGGGAATGTATGCCCGACTCCGAACCAAATGCCGGCCGCAAAGACAGTTGGTGGGGGAACGATCAAACCGGATTCGGACGGGGAGCCCGTTGCTTTTATCTATCATACGATGTCGGAGCAACACGTGGGCGATTATTCATTCTTTAGAATCCATTCAGGCTCCCTTACGGCAGGCATGGACTTGGTGAACGCCAATACGGGGGCATCTGAACGTTTGGGTCAGTTGTATACAATAAATGGACATGACCGTGACCCCGTCGAGAAAATGTATTCCGGGGACCTGGGTGCGCTTGTTAAGCTTAAAAATACCCATACCAACGACACCCTACACCGCAAGGGAAGCCACGTGGTCATGGAAAAAATTGAATTCCCGTCACCGACCTATAAGACGGCCGTCGTGACTGTTCGTGAAGGTGAAGAAGACAAATTGGCTCAAGGACTTCACCAACTACATGAAGAAGATCCTTCACTTACGATTACGCACGACCAGAATCTGCATCAGCTCGTGTTAGGAGCGCAAGGGGAAGTGCAGTTGGAAATCGCCAAGTTTCGATTGAAAAACCGGTTTGGTGTTGATATCGAGTATCGTAAGCCCAGAGTGGCTTATCTCGAAACCGTTCAGTCCCGAGCTCGAGCCAAGTATCGGCACAAAAAACAAACAGGGGGGTCGGGCCAGTTTGCCGATATTCATCTGTTGGTTGAGCCCGCAGACGCCGAGTTCGTGCCGCCAGACGATATCAAGGTGAGGGGAGAGCACACCGAAAAAACGGCGTGGGGATCGAGCGTTCACTTCATCGATGGTATTGTCGGTGGCGTGATTGATATGCGTCGATTCTTTGGTGCCATACAAAAAGGCGTTATGGAATCGTGTGCACAAGGTCCTCTTTCGGGATATCCTGTGGGCGATATCCGGGTCGTTGTTACAGATGGCGCCATGCACGCCGTGGATTCGAATGAAGCGGCCTTCAAATCGGCTGCTAGGGCTTGTTTTCAAGACGCTTTTCGTCAGGCGACACCCGTTATTCTTGAGCCCATCTACGGCGTCGAAGTGCTCATTCCGGATTCCTACACAGGAGATGTGATGGGAGACATGAATACGCGCCGCGCTCGAATTCAAGGGATGGATGCCGAGGGGGTATTCCAGAAAATTATCGCCCAAGTGCCGGAAGCTGAATTGTACCGCTATTCTACATCACTTCGTTCGATGACGCAGGGACGTGGTCTCCATAGGTCTACTTTTGATCACTATGAAGCCATGCCAAGGCACATTCAAGATGCTGTAGTGGCCGAGCATGAAGCGACCGTAGCGGTGGAGCACTAGCAACTTCAATCGTCGCTTCACCCTTGTAGCGCACGGTATGGAGGGAGTTGTTGACTAGGTTTGAACGAGAGAGAGGGGCCTCCGCGTAGCGGAGGCCCCTCTCTTGTTTTCTGCCGACTATTTATAAACTTCCGAATTGTTTACAGTCAATTGGTTGCTCACGAACCATCCGCATCGGCGTCAACGCTCGACAACCAATGTCGCAGTGGCTGAATGCCCTCCACTGGTTGCCTTTACGGTGTAGGATCCAGCCGAAACCCGCTCATTGTCGGGCCCAAAGGACAAATTCCAATCCAGAGCGTTCAAACCGGGCTTACTAGCCTTGGAAAATGAGTGAATCTGTTCGCCCTTGCCATTGGATATCGAGAAAGTGACGTCGCCTCCCTTTTCGGAAAAGTAATACATTCTGGCTGATGCCCCTCCGCTCCGGAAGCCGCTTGGAAGACGAACCACGTCCGGATCCAACAAGACCAGAGCGTCTTTGCTGGACTGAGATGCCAACGCTTGCAGTGGCCTGACGTCCATTACATAAATGCCCCGTCCGTGCGTCGAAGCAACCAAAATGTCTTCTGTCGGGTGAACGGTTAAATCGCTCACAAAGGTTGTTGGGAGGCCAGTGGCCAACGACGACCAAGTCGTTCCTGCGTCGGTGGTTACATAAGCTCCTAGGTCCGTTCCGACGTACAATATGTTTTTGTTAGTCGGGTCCTGGGTAACCACATTGATGGGTCCCGATGGAATACCCGAAGCAATACTTTTCCAGGTAACGCCAAAATCGTCCGATTTAAACAGGTAGGGCGTAAAATCTTCGTCCCGTTTCCCATTTTGTGCCAAATAGACCGTTCCTGCGTCGAAAAGAGAGGCTTCTATCTTAGCAATCCAGCGTTTTTTAGGGAACTTGGAAGTCAATTCGGTCCACGTTTCGCCGGAATTATGGGTCACATGGACGCGGCCATCGTCCGTACCCACGTAAATCAGACCAAATTTAAATGGAGATTCTGAAATGCTAAAAATGGTTTGATATTGGATGTCACCGAGTTCAGCCAAATTGTTCGTGGTTAGGTCAGGACTAATGGCCTCCCACGATTCGCCTCGATTCATAGACCGAAAGAGGTAATTCATCCCGTGATACAAGATGCGCGGGTTGTGTGGGGAAATAATAAACTTAGCAAGCCATTGTCCGCGCAGGGGTTGATCCGGATTTACTCGGGGTGGCATGATCGGAGTACTGCTGCCAGCTTTAATGTCACTTCTTGAAATGGTCCCGTAAAAACCGGCCGAATACACAATGGCGGGATCGGTTGGGTCAATGGCATGGCGGCTTCCTTCACCTCCCGGCGCGCTCTCAAACGCAACGGCAGGAATATTTGCACGTCCGCGGCTTAAATCAATCGTTCCCTTGTAACTGCCATGGTCCTGGACAGAGCCATAGACGTTGAATGGTTCAGCCAAATCGTTCGATACGTTGAAGAATTGCACCAGAGGAAGACCGTCTGACATGCGCTTCCAGTTTTCGCCGCGATCGTACGATATGGCCAAGCCACCATCATTTACGTTTACCAAATAATTGGAGTTGTTCGGGTCTATCCACAATCCGTGGTGGTCGCCGTGCATTCCATCGAGCCTGCGAAA
>CALEEY010000031.1 GCA_937877085.1 uncultured Bacteroidota bacterium | reverse complement strand
CCCGTGTGGGCTACTGTTGGAGATCCACGGTACACTAAAATGGGAAGATGGCTGCGTAAAACGAGGCTTGACGAAGTCCCCCAGTTTTGGAATGTGTTGAAAGGCGACATGAGCCTGGTTGGTCCTCGACCTGAAAGACCCTTTTTCGTCGAGAAACTGGCCAAGGAAATACCCCTCTATTCTAGGCGTCACCGAGTTAAACCAGGTATTACCGGTTGGGCTCAGGTCAAGTGGAAATACGACACTAGTCTCAAGGATGTCCAGCAGAAAGTGAAATATGACTTGTTTTATATCGAAAACATGAGCTTTCGAAAAGATCTTCAAATCTTGTTCAGAACAGTCTATACCGCGCTCCGTGGCGGTGGTCGGTAACCTACCGAATGGCGTATATTTGACCTGCTCTTCTGTTTTTAGTTAATGCCTGATCAGGCTCTTTATGCCAATAAAAACTCAGACTCAGTTCGAAAATTTATACCGCGCCCTGCTATTACCCCGAGTAATAGAGGAAAAAATGCTCCGACTCATTCGGCAAGGGCGGTTATCCAAGTGGTTTAGTGGGTACGGCCAAGAGGCTATCGCAGTGGGTGCCGCTTTTGCGCTCGAAAAGGAAGATTATATCCTCCCAATGCACCGAAATTTGGGCGTTTGGACTTCGAGGGGCCTTCCGTTGGAGCGCCTCTTTTGTCAGTTGATGGGCAAGGAAGGCGGCTTTACTAAAGGGAGAGATCGCACGTTTCATTTTGGTCTCATGGAAAGCAACATTGTCGGGATGATATCCCAATTAGCGGCGATGCTTCCAGTGGCCGATGGGTTGGGATTAGCTGCCCAGTTGGAAAACAAATCCAGGGTGGCGCTAACATTTGTAGGGGAGGGGGCGACTAGGGAAGGGGATTTTCATGAAGCTCTGAATTTAGCTTCGGTTTGGAAATTGCCCGTTCTCTTCGTTGTCGAGAACAATGGCTACGGTCTTTCTACACCGACTTCCGCGGCGATACCGGTAGAAAACATAGCCGATTCGGGACTTGGGTATGGAATGCGGTCCGAGATTGTCGATGGAAACGACATCATGGCTGTAATTGAAGCTGTTTCGGCCGCTCGGAAACGCGCCATCAAAGGAGAGGGCCCGACGCTTTTAGAAATGAAAACGTTCCGCATGAGGGGCCACGAAGAAGCCTCTGGTACGAAATACGTTCCGCCTGAATTGATGGAGCAGTGGGCCAAGTTAGATCCCGTCGCGAGGTTTGAGGCCGTCGCGTCAAAGAAAATAACGGCCCAAAAGATGGCTGAAGTAAAAATAGAGTTGGCCGCGGAGGTCCATAAGGTGGCTGAGTGGGCGCTCATTCAGCCGGAGGCGTCCAGCTCAACCGAACGCGAGCTAATGGACGTATTCGCTACCCGCGCCAGTAGCAATGGCCACGCCAGGAAGCCCGATATTCTGAACCCAGCAGATTCTTCTGAAACGGTTGAAATGCGTTTCATAGACGCCTTGTCCGATGCCCTCCGAACCGGGATGCAGGAAGATGCCAAAACCATCATGCTCGGGCAGGATATTGCTGAATATGGGGGCGTTTTTAAAGTCACCCAAAATTTTGTGGAGGATTTTGGGGCTCAACGCGTTCGAAACACCCCAATCATTGAAAGCGGGGCCATTGGGGCCGCTATGGGCCTGGCCCTAGCCGGTCATCGTCCGATAGTGGAGATTCAATATTTTGATTTCATCTCCTGCGGATTCAATCAAATTGTAAATAATTTGGCCACCACACACTACCGATGGGGGGCTTCACTAAATGTTACGATTCGTGCACCATTTGGCGGCGGAATCGGAGCCGGGCCGTTCCATTCTCAATCGATGGAAGCCTGGTTTTGTCACACCCCGGGCCTAAAAGTTGTGATTCCATCATCACCCCACGATGCCAAGGGCCTCCTTTTGTCGAGTCTCGACGACCCCAATCCCGTTCTGTTTCTCGAACATAAAAAGCTCTATCGTTCGATGAAAGGGATGGTGCCCATCGAATCCTATCGAATACCGCTAGGAGTAGCCAATGTGGTCCGCCAGGGTACTGATTTGTCCATCATCACCTATGGAATTGGCGTTTCCTGGGCGCTAGAGGAAGCAGCATACTGGGAATCTAAAGGCTTGAACATAGAGATTGTCGATCTTCGCACCCTTATTCCTTGGGATAAAGCTACCGTAATCGAGTCGGTCAAAAAAACCAATCGGGTGATTATTCTACACGAAGCCCCCAAAACGGCTGGTTTTGGAGCAGAAATTTCTGCGCAGATTTCGGAATCAGTTTTTGAATACCTTGAGGCGCCCCCCATTCGACTGGGAGGTCTTGACATGCCAATCCCTTTTTCAAAACAAATAGAAACGGACGTTTATTCGGCCCAAAGTAGGCTTAGAGCGGGAATAGAAACCCTAATGGCCTATTGATGTCCCTTCCAATGTTGGTAATACTTTACAAAAGAGTCATCAAAGGATCAGTAACGAGCCCAATGTGTTCTCTGCCATCCATCTGCTTTTTAATATGCTCCAAAACGAATTCATGACACGGCATCGCAAATCCGCCATTATTTCGGCCGCTTTAGTAATCGCTTTTATGGCGGTGAGCGGCTGCAATTCAAGCCCCAAATTTGCTGTCGAAAGCTATGTCGAAGGGACGCTCAAAGTGCGTGCTGAAGTCGACTCTTCCAGCAACTATGCCGGATTTCGTATTTCGGTTTTATCTCGCACGGACGGAGATGTAGATACGCTGGGAACCGCGGTTACCGATCGATCTGGGGCGTTCAGCATGAATGTGAGAGCGGCCGCTTCGGGCGTGTACCCTATGGTTGTCGAACGGACCGGGTATCGGCTGTCCATTGACGATCTGGTAGTCGTAGATGGAGACAGCGCGCGGGTTACAGGGCTCTACCCGTTAGGCCCAGCGGGACTCCGAGTGGTTTCTTCGGAAAACGCTGCCTGGTCGGCATATAAGAATGCCAAGGCGAGCCACAATCAGCAGATGCTTTCCTTGATGAGATCCCGCGCCTACACGCCGCAAGACGTCGGTCGAATCACGGCGCAGACAAGTTCGGTTCTTTGGAGTGTGCCGAGCGCGTTCCCAGGAACGATAGGAGGTGAATTGTCCATGGCAGAGTCCGTTGTTATGATGGAGGGTTGGAGCGATTCAACTGTTCTAGCTCGTCTACCACTGGTTTCGGCCACCAACGCGAGCATCGTCGAAGTCGTGCGTGCCGCGCGGCGATCAAAAGCCAGAATAGCGGGTCAAGATTCGGCGTTGGCTCTATTGGATTATTACCTGAAGGTGACGCTCGAAGCTAAACACCCCGAAATCATGGCAGAAAAAGTAATTGCCTATTCGGACAGCTTTCAAACCCAGGATGCTATTCGGATTGCGACGGAGCTCAAAAAGAAATACCCCGATTCAGAATGGGCCACCTGGGCGGGTCGTGCTACCTATGAACTTGAAAACCTGCAACCAGGTATGAATGCGCCCGCATTTTCGGTAGTAACTAGAGAAAACAAGAACCTTTCTACGGCCAGCTTGAAAGGGAAGTTTGTCATATTGGAATTTTACGACCCCAGCGAGCAAATCTTTCAGCGTGAATTCGTGAATAGGGATTTGATAGCGGATGAACTCGATGAGCGAGTTTTCGCAACCGTGTCTATCTCGGTTGAGCCCGATAGTGTGGTAAATGAGGCCATCTTTGATGGCATGAGTCATCCCGGGCATTTCGTCTGGCTTCCGACGGGAATGGAATCTAAGATCGTCCGAGATTTCAATGTTCAAATCCTACCTACTAGGTACCTTTTAGACCCTTCTGGTCAAATTGTTACTAAGTACACTGGACCAGGAATCGCCAAATTAGAGGAAGATTTGGCTTCGATTGTAACGGGATTGAACGGCATTACGGAAGTCCCCGTACTCAAAAAGGTTAATTGAGGTGAGTAGATGCTAGTTGCTGGAAATTGGAAGATGAATCTTGATTTGGCTGCCGCCCGGCAACTTACCTCGGGCTTGGTTTCGACCATTGGGAAAACGGAAACCACACTTGTGGCGATTTGTCCTCCCTTCGTGGACCTAGACGCAACGTATAACATTTTGCACGGCTCTGGCATACGTCTAGGCGCTCAGAATATGCATGAGCTCGACTCAGGCGCTTACACGGGCGAGATATCGGCGCCCATGCTGAAAGCCGTTGGGTGTCATTACGTCATTTTGGGGCATAGCGAAAGGAGAGAATACTTTGGAGAGACCAATGAATCGATTTCTCGAAAGGCGCTTCAAGCCCAGCGACATCGATTGGTGCCCATTGTTTGCGTAGGCGAGTCGTTGGCGCAGCGAGATGGAGATAGGCAAAATGCCGTCGTGGAAGAGCAAATCAGACAAAGTTTGTCCGGGATCTCCATTGCCAAAGGGTCTGAGCTAGTGCTTGCTTACGAACCCGTTTGGGCCATTGGAACGGGCAGAACGGCTTCGCCCGATCAAGTAGAAGCTATGCATACCCACATTCGATCGCTTTTGGTCGAGTTGTTTGGCCAGAAAAACGGATACGCGGTCGATATTTTATACGGAGGGAGCGTAAAACCGTCGAACGCCTTGGAGCTTTTCGCTCGATCGAATGTGGACGGTGGCCTCATTGGAGGTGCTTCTCTAAGCGTGGACGATTTTGCGTCCATAGTCAGGAGCGCCGAGTCCGCTGCCTCCTCCTAGTTTAACCCCAACGGCCTTCGCTTCGTACACTGTTGGCCGCTTGTGAGGTAGCCCAAGCGATCGCACGTCGCCGAACATCACCCTTCCTTTCCAGAGCCTGAGGAGTCCTTTTTTGAATCGGTGCTGCTTTTTTCGGTTGTAGAACCTTCCGAAGCATTAGCCGATGTTCCCGAATCGGTCGAGGATGAGTCCGTCGATTTCGATTTCGGTTTAGAGCCGTCCGCTTTTCTTACATAGTCCGTTTGATAAAAGCCGCTTCCCTTGAAGACCAAACCCGCCCCAGAGCTAATAATACGTTTTACTTTTTGACCCGTGGTCGGGCATATGGTAAGAGACGGCGCTGTGATTCGCTGCTCGATCTCAAACGTCGTTCCGTCTTCCCGTTTGTATTCGTATGTAGGCATCTGCGCTCGCTATGGTCAATTCAAAAGTGGTGAGGCTCTTGAAGCCCCCGCGCCGAGCTCTGTTCCTAACCCCTTAGTGGCTAGCCGCTAAAGGAACCCGTAGGGATGAAAACGCAAGGTCGGCGACCATGGGACGTATCGGAACATGAGCCGAGTTATTTCTGGTCGGGTACACCCGATTCGTGAGCAATATGACGAACAAGTTAGTGTCAGGATCGACCCACAAGGAGGTCCCCGTAAAGCCCGTATGGCCAAAGGATAGCGGCCCAAATCGATTACCTGCAGACGAGTAGCCTATCGCACTCTTGGTATCCCATCCCAGCGCCCGCGTATGATCTCCGAATGGGTCTACCTTCGTCGTAAATTTTCGGATCGTTTCCGGTTTGAGGAAAAAATGGTCTCCTAACCAACCGTCATTGGCTAGCATCGCAGCAAATATGGCGAGGTCGTTGGCGCTTGAAAAAAGCCCTGCATGTCCGGCCGTTCCCCCAAGCGCGAAGGCTGTTTCATCGTGAACCTCGCCCTGAAGTGTTCGAAGTCGAAAATAGTCATCTACTTCAGTTGGAACAGCATTGGGGACAACCCCCGCTTTTACCGTCAGGTAGCCGGTGTCATGCATCGACAACGGGGTAAAAATATGATCTCTTGCATAATCTTTAAACGATTCACCCGTTATGCGTTCAATCATCCAGGCAAGGGTGATGGGCCCGAAATCAGAATAAGTCGATCGAGATCCAGGCTCGTAGGACAATGAATCTCCAAGTATGCGGGACCGAACTTCTGGCGCACCGAAAATACCCTGGGTATAAAACGGAATGAACGGAATTAACCCTCCCGTATGGGTCAGTAAGTCCCAAATAGTTACCGAGCCCTTTCCGTTGGCCCCAAATTCTGGGAGATAGTCTGCAACGGGTCGACGAAGGTCGATTAAACCGGCCTCATACAATTGCATGATGGCCGTTGTCGTGGCAATCACTTTCGTGAGAGACGCTAGGTCAAAGATATCGTGGTCTTTTAGGGCTCGATCTTGATCGTAGGTGAAATAGCCGTAGTTGTCTCGCTTCACAATGTCGGAGCCTCGACCGACCACAACCGCTGCCGCAGGAAACGCCTTTTCTCCCACGGCTGCTCTCAAAACGTTGTCAATTTGATCGAGCGCACGGCTATCCATGGAAGCCGATTCCGCTGAGGACATCGCCGCAAAGACTTGCGGAAGCTTCAGTCCAAAGCCTCGCGGATATTCGTTGCTAATTTGGACCGGTAGCCTACCGTTCGAAGCGGCAAGCCCAAACAAGACGTCCGCCACGGCAGATATCATTCCTGTAGATGCGTCATACCCCACAACATGGCCTATCACTTCTTTAGGAGACGCTAGCGCTGCGAACGGGGAGGCGTGTTCGAGTACGACCACAGAAGCATTCATTTTGGTCAGTTCAGTCAGGAATTGCAATCGATCCCAACCATTGACCGGCGTGATTCCAATAAAATCGGCAAAGACAATGACCGACTTGTTTTGAGCTTGTAAGCGCAAGGAGGCCAACGATTTAGACCAATTGCGTGGATCTAGATTGAAATAAGTCGTACTTCTTGGGGCGCGTGTAACGATGGCATCGAATAACGTATTTGCCGGTTCGTTGGCGCCCTCTGGATAATCCCTAAAGTCGGCTGTAACCAACAAAATCGAACCGGCGTCGCCATCTAAAGGCAGTATCTCTTTGTTTTTGAGTACAGTCACTCCCTTTCTCCCGGCAAACCAAGCGGCCTGCTTGGTCTCACGAGACGTAACGATATCCAAAGCCGCCTTCAGATCGGTAAATTGAAGTTTATTGACTAACCCAAGCTTTTGTTTGGCTTTTAAAATTCGGAGGGTGGAGGAATCAATGCGAGCAGCGCTTATTTCGCCGGATTTAACGGCCGCGACAACGGCGTCATACGCCGCGACTGGATCGGGGGGCATCAACAGGATATCGACTCCCGCTAATACGGCCTTGACCGCGATCTCGCCAGGCGTCCCAAAAGACGTCACGCCTTCCATATTTAGGGCGTCAGAAAAAATAAGCCCCTCGAAATGGAGGGAGTCTCGTACTAAATCCTTCATAATCCTTTTTGAAAGGGTAGAAGGCACCGTATCGGAAAAAGAATGGCCTTTGGGCACGATATGGGCCGTCATAATCGCACCAATCGAATCAACCATGAGTGCCTTGAATGGCTTAATGTCCACACTGAAAAAATCGGATTCCGATCGTTCAGAGATGGGCAAATTAAAGTGCGAGTCTTCTATGGTATCCCCATGTCCAGGAAAATGCTTTGCAACAGCCATCAATCCAGCGTCTCGAACACCTCGGGCAAAAGATTGGGTATAGAGTGCGACGGAGTCCGGAATATCCGACCATGCCCGAGTCCCAATTACCGGATTTTTAGGATTCGTTAAAACATCGGCTACGGGGGCAAACAGAACGGAGATGCCAATGGTAGAGGCTTGGCGTGCTGTTTCCGTCCCAACATTGTAGGCTAATTCAGGGTCACCCGAGGCTGCCAGCGCCATGGCATTTGGAAAGCGAGTCATCCCTTCCAGACGAAAACCGACGCCCCATTCTGCATCGATGGCAACCAGTTTAGGCAAAACTCCACTTTTCTGGCTCCATTCAATCCAAGGAGCATATTTTAGCGGGTCTCCTGCGAAAAGTACCAGTCCTCCAATTCTTCCGTCCAACGTCCTTTTGGAAAACGCCTGCCTAGCGGTCACGTCAGAAATATCCCCGGGATCATTGAAGTCAATCATGATCATTTGGGCGACTTTCGACTCCATGCTAAGGGTAGCCAACATAGAATCCGCCCAAGATAGGGAAGAGGGTTTTTCAACCACTGGCGTTTCACCACCTCCACACCCAAGACAAAGGGTCACCAAAAAAAAGGCTGCATACCAAACGGGGTAGACATTGTGAGAAGGCCGTGGGTTCATAGTAGTAAATCCGAATTGTCGGTTAAGACGAAATAACACGCGATGGTTTCCATGAAAATCTGATCATTCGAGTGTACATTTGCTCAGAATTGCACACATTTACTCGGATAAGCAAGCTTTTTCGCTGCTCGATCCGTCCTTGGAATCTAATCAGAATATGTCGACCGTGGTAGGAAGCAGGAGCCAAACGCCCATTTTATTTGTTCTTTTTTTGGGTGTTCTTTTAGCTGCGCTAGATATAGCAATCCTAGGGCCAGCCATCCCAGCCATTCGAGAAGCTTTTAGTTTAAGTGAGCGGCAAGTTTCGTGGGTCTTTTCCGTTTGGGTATTGGCCAATCTGGTAAGCGTACCCATTATGTCTAAAATGGCTGATCGGCATGGTAGGAAGTCCATCTACCTACTAGATATTGCTCTTTTTGCAGGTGGGGGAGTGGTTGTGGCCTTAGCTCCTAGCTTTGCCGTTCTCCTGATTGGTAGAGCCATGCAGGGCGCGGCGGCTTCAGGCATTTTTCCGGTCGCCGGTGCTGTGGTTGGAGATGCTTTTGAACCTGAAAAAAGGGGTAGGGCCTTTGGTATTTTGGGCTCCGTTTTTGGTGTTGCGTTCATTATTGGACCCATCTTGGCGGGCATCATCCTAACAGTCGGGTGGCGTTGGCTTTATCTCGCATTTGTCCCACTGGCCCTCATCGTTCTTCTTGCTGGCTGGCGATTCTTGCCCGGAGACTATGTTCGGACCGAAAAGCCATTAGATCGAATGGGATTGGCATCATTGGCCGGAATCCTGCTGGCGGCGGCGTATGCTATTTCGGTGTTGGATACTTCGCAGTTATTAGAAAGCCTATTGGGTTGGCGCGTCATAAACTCCTTATTGTTGATCGCCATTCTGCTTCCGTTTCTTATTCGTTCGAGTCGTACGGCGCCAGACCCTGTTTTAAGAATCGAGTTGTTTCGCAATCGACAAGTAGCTATTGCGCTTCTAGTGGCCATTGGGGCAGGGATTTGCGAAGCGGCATTCATATTTTTTCCTACCATTGCTGTCCTCGCGTACAACGTAACCATGTCGGAAGCCTCTTTCATGTTACTTCCGCTGATGTTTGCTGTCGCGATAGGTTCGCCAATTGCCGGAAGACTTTTGGACAAAACAGGCTCGAAATTTATAGTCTTGACGAGCATGGTCCTGCTTGGTCTCGGAATGCTTGGGATTTCTACAAGTCCAGAATCCCGCCCTGTTTTTTATTTGGCCTCGGTCCTGATCGGACTGGGTTTGGCTGCCCTTTTGGGTTCAGCGCTGAGCTACATCCTAATGCATGAGGCAAAGCGGGAAGAGCGGGCCACTTCGCAAGGCGTAATTACGCTCTTCATTTCTATCGGGCAATTAATGTCTGCTGCTATGGTCGGT
>CALEEY010000030.1 GCA_937877085.1 uncultured Bacteroidota bacterium | reverse complement strand
AGGTCCCGAATCATGGAATCGACATCACGGCCAACATAGCCCACTTCTGTAAACTTGGTAGCTTCCACTTTGATAAACGGTGCAGCGGCTAGTTTGGCCAATCTGCGCGCTATCTCCGTTTTACCAACACCGGTTGGGCCGATCATGATAATATTATTGGGCATGATCTCCTCCCGCATGTCAATAGAGGCGTTCAACCGGCGCCATCGATTTCTAAGGGCTATGGCTACACTTTTTTTTGCTTCATGCTGGCCAATAATATATCGATCCAGTTCACTGACAATTTCGTGAGGCGTCAGTTCGTGATTAAAAGACATGGATTTGGAAATTCAATTTACTCTTGATAGTCGGCATCGTCTTCTTCGAGATACTCTACAGATTCATCGTCTGGATCGGCATAGTCATCGTAAAAGTCATCTTCGTAGGAGTCGTCAGGGGCTTGAAGCCTTGCTTCCTTTAACTCCGCTACGTCAGGATGATCTTCGTTCATCATCAAGACGGTATAATTATGGGGGAAACCGCGCCTTTTTTGTAACCAAACAGCCCCCGACTCCTCTAGGTCGTTGATCAAGGCCTTGGGGTCATCGTCCGAATCCTGAAACTCCTCTGACAATTTTCGGAGCAGTGGAGTGAGGTATATCTCTTCATACTGGCCAAAATAGGAGTCGATAACTTCAAGGGTCCTTCTAACCACTTCGTCCGTAATAGGGAACGTTTCCAGTGGTTTTTTACTATCTAACTCAGATTCAGAATCCAGTGTCCCTTGAGCAAGGGGAGATAGCTTGCGACCCGGCCCACGCAACAAAAATTCGGCATTCAAAAAAGCATCCCGGCAGTCCTCGGGAAGGTGATCGGTGTGATTCGGATTTTCTAGGGCGGCTATGAGGACGAAATGCCCTCTACGTTGTAACCGTTGAACTAAAGGGACAAACCAACGACTTCCTGACAGCAAGATAAAAGCCGTATCTGGGCCCGTCTCGCGTCCCAATTCGGCAGCTTCCATGGCCAAGTCAATGGCCGAAGCTTCGTCGGCAGCCGATGCATACGTAAAGCGAGGTTCGATTCCCATGGACAACCATGCTCCAGTAGCCCGATGCCCCTGCACATGACTAGGAGGAAGACTAGAAAAGCCCAGCGTTCGAATGGGTTTTAATCTCAAATTTTCGGAAACATGCCGCTTTAATTCTTTGATTAGATCCAAAACAACCGCATCCGGTTGGTCATTTTCCGATCGTTGGGAAATAACCCCGAATAGATTGTTGTAATCAACACACAAGATTGCTTTTTGCCAATGGGTCTTGGAAAGGTCTTTCTTTTCAGACATTGCTATCTCACTTATTTTTCTAGAATGCTATAAATAATTCTCGTCGCCGTCTCTACCTCACAAAGCTCTCCTGCTTCCAGTCACCCTCACCTATTCGTAGGCCACCCAATAGTCATCATGCTACTTGGCATCTAATTCCATGATAGTTAGGTGATCATTCGTATAAATACAAATTTCCGATGCTATGGTAAGCGATTCTTCCACGATGGCTCTCGCGCTCATAGTAGGGGCGTGTCGCATCATTGCCCGAGCGGATGCCAAGGCATACGGGCCCCCAGATCCAATGGCTAGCACTTCGTCGTCCGGCTCAATAACATCTCCGGTTCCACTAATTAACAGCAGTCGATCGGAGGCAGCCACAGCCAACAGCGCTTCTAATTTTCTCAGATAACGATCTGTTCGCCAGTCTTTTGCTAACTCAACCGCCGAACGCGTAACGTTTCCTCCATATTGTTGAAGCTTTTCCTCAAACCGTTCAAACAGCGTAAAAGCATCTGCAGTAGCGCCGGCGAACCCTGCCAAAATAGTCCCACCATATAAGGACCGTACTTTTTGGGCCGTCCTCTTCATGACGGTGCTTCCCATAGTAGCCTGGCCATCAGACCCCAGTACTACCTTTCCGTTGTGGCGTACGCCAACTACAGTAGTGCTTCTGATCCGATTAGGGTTTGTGGACGAAGAGGGAGCGGGAAACGGGGTATTCAACAATAAAACCACACTTCTTAAGTAAAGAGGACAAAATACATCAATTTAAAAAAGGTCTACAAGAAAGGCTCGTAGCGAGTTCCAGAGTTGTAAAAACAGACCGGGCCATTTCTGTTATTGCTGGTGTCGAGCCAAGATTTCGACCACCTGGTCTTGCAATCGGCGCGGACCCAGACTGGACTCTGTAAAATGGTTGGCCATAATCGAAAACACCAATCGGGTGCCAGATGCCGTGGTCACATATCCGCTAAGTGCGCTTGCATTACCGACAGTACCCGTTTTTGCGTGTACATTTCCGGCGGCCGGGGTCTGCTTCATTCGACCGGACAACGTGCCGTCTACGCCGCCTATGGGAAGGGAATCGTAAAAGGCGGAAGTCACGTCAGGATTTGGGTGTTTGGCCATGTACAGCAACAAGTTAGTGGTCATTTCTGAGGTCACCAGATTTTGACGGGCAAGGCCCGAACCATCGACTAGCTGAAGGTGAAGGGTATCGACCCCCGCTACGGCAAGCATTTTGCGAGCTCTAGACCAACCCATGGCTCCCGAACCTTTTGGAAATCCACTGACGGGGAGCTGGACGGCCAACGTTTTTAAAACCTGTTCTGCATACAAGTTTTGGCTGTTTTTATTCAGGGCCCGAATAATGTCTTTGAGCGGGGGCGAAAATGTAGAAAAGAGATAGCCATCGCTGTAATTCGGCAGCGTAACCAAGTCATCGATGTCGTACGAATCGCCCGAAATAGCGATTCCTTCGCGGATGAGAACCTCCCGCAACACATGGACAAAATACTTGGTTGGATTTGTCACGGTTAAAGATTCAAAGTCCGTTCTCCCAAGCGGCACTTTTGACCCCAAAATGAACGCATTCGTATTCGGTTTCCGTGCGTAATCTTCCACGAGGGAAGCTCCTTCCGCAACCGTAGTCGATCGATTGGAAACCTGAACATAGGTGGTCATGGTCGGCTCCCATTTAATTTCAGCCGGCATATTTTCTGCTTGAGCAATCAATTGGAAGTCCACACAATTGTCGTTAAATGACAGGGCGCTCGTCTCGGCAGCATACCAAAAGTCGAGGTCATCCCACTGCCAGCCATAGCCCAGCGCTTGGTCATCAAAGACGTTGTCGTCGCCAATTAGACCGCCTTCTATGCGTGTTATACCCAATGTTTTTAATTTTTCGGCCCATTGGCGAAACGTTTGGGTGATATCACCACCATTAAAACGACCACCGATAACGGGATCTCCGGAGCCTTTTACGACTAAATTGCCATGCAATACGCCGTTTTCAATGTGGCCATCTGTCCAAACTGACGTCTCATAAGTAAAATCTGGGCCGAGTAAATCTAGAGCGGCCGCTGTGGTATAGAGCTTGGTGTTGGAGGCCGGTATAAAACTCCTTCCAACGTCTTTTTGGTACCATGCGCGCTCAGATGCGACTTCTTTGACGTTAATGGTCCACCAAGCATTTGGCATACCGGCGTCCGCAACCGCTTGATCTATGGCGACTCGAAGCTCTTCCAAATTTGTTGTTTGAGCCCGGACAACCGAACCTCCGCTGGCGAGCGTCAGGCAAGCGAGCCAGATGACGAATGAAAATCGTGGTTGGGTCATTGTTGTATTATCTCTAAGACTTCAGGCTCCGGCCTGGTTTTAACTACAAAAACGTGCGTAGCATCGTCCAAAGAGGCCGTGGGAGTTACAAAAACCGTCCATGTACTCACCCCGGACTCCGAAAAGACGGAATCTACGACCCCTACAGGATATCCTTTTTGGAAAATGGCTGATTGGTCGCTCGTTACGACGGCGTCGCCACGTTGGATGTTGGCAGAAAGAACGATGTGATTGAGGGCTAATCGATCGAATCGAATTCCGTCCCAACTAATAATGCCGTCTGAATTTGATGGGTATACCTTTACCGGCGCAAAAAAGTCAGCGTTCAGGTACGTCATGACCTTTGAATAGTTGAGCGAAACAAAGATGACTTTCCCAATGATTCCGCGAGAATCGATAACGGCCATGTCTGTTTCTATACCGTCGATTGAACCCACATCCAAGACGAGGGTGTTACGTTCTTGGGTAATGTCTTTCGAAACCACGCGGGCAGCTACCATGTCGAACTGCGACGAATCGGACAGGGCGAGCAGTTCACGCAAACGCTCGTTTTCGGCTTGAGAAGCTCGCATAAGCGCAACATTGTTGGATAATTCCACATTCTGCGTTCGTAGGGCCTCGTTTTCCTCCAACGCCCGAACGTAGCGACCCAAGCCAGAAAAAACATTTTCGACCGCTGAAGTAATCTCTAAAGAACGCGCCCGAAGGCCTCGCAGCATCGGTTCGTTCGATGTCAATAGCACAATCACAGAAATGAGTAAGAGGCTTCCGACGAGCGCCCAATCTCGAACCTGTTCCCACATTCGGGTCATGATTAACTCCTGGTGAAAGTGTTAGAAGCGCGATAACAATCGCAATTTAGTGCCTAAAGTGCCTGTTTCCAGTAAAGACCATCGCTATTCCATTTTCATTTGCTGCCGCGATGACTTCCTCGTCACGAATCGATCCTCCCGGCTGAATAGCGGCTTTCGCACCATTCTTTGCTGCTTCGAGCAATCCATCGGCAAATGGGAAAAACGCATCGGAAGCCACCACGCAATCTTGAAAGTCCAGATTGGACTTAGCGCCTTTGCTAGCGGCAATTTCAGATGAATCGATGCGGCTCATTTGACCGGCTCCAACACCAATGGTTTGGCCGTTTTTGACATAAACGATGGCATTACTCTTCACATTTTTTGCCACTCTCCACGCAAAATCAAGGTCTCTCCATTCCATTTCGGTGGGCTGTCTGGAGGTGACAACGGTGCAACGGGCTCTTAATTCAGCGGACGACCCTAAAGCGGGATCTCGTTCTTGAACCAAATATCCTCCGACTACGGACCGTACGTCCTTCGTGACATCGGTGGATGCCGATGCAAGCGTGCGAATGAGTCGACGATTCTTTTTCTCCGATAGATACTCCAACACGCCATTTTCGAAAGCAGGCGCTAGAATGATTTCCGTAAATATTTCGTCAATGGCTTTGGCGGTCACGAGATCTAACGGCCGGTTAACAACGACTATCCCTCCAAACGGCGACTGTACATCGGTTGAGAATGCTTTTCTGTACGCTTGCTCGAGGGAAGACGCCGTTCCAACGCCGCATGGATTGGTATGCTTTAAGATGGCCACCGTTGGTTCGGCCTCTTCAAATTCACTGATCAACGTCAACGCAGCATGCACATCCAGCAAATTATTGAACGACAACTCCTTTCCGTGGAGTGTTTCAAAAAAAGGAGCCGTGTCGCCGAAGAGTTGGGCACTTTGATGAGGATTTTCGCCATATCGAAGCGATTGTTGCAGGGGGGCGGAAACGTAAAATTGGTCCGTAGCCGTGAAATATCGAGTCACAGCCGCGTCATATGAGGCGGTGTGGCTAAAAACCTGTGTCGCGAGACGGCGCCGGGTGGCGAGCGATAGCGAGCCACCCATTTGCTGCATTTCGCTAATGATTTCTGGGTATGCACTCGCAGAGCAAGCCACCGCCACGTAAAAGTAGTTTTTTGCCGCCGCCCTTAGCATGGTTGGGCCGCCGATATCAATGTTTTCTATGGCAATGGCATCGGTAACACCGTCGCCTTTGGTAGCTTCTGCGAACGGATATAAATTGACCACGACCAGATCAATTGTTTGAATACCTTGAATCCGAAGCTCCTCAAGGTCTTCAGGGTCGACGCGTCTGGCCAACAATCCACCATGAACTGCGGGATGAAGCGTCTTCACCCTTCCTCCGAGAATTTCAGGGTAGCCAGTCAATGAATCGACCGACACGACGGGTAGGCCAGCTTCGACAAGTGCCTTAGAAGTCCCTCCGGTTGAAATCAGTTCTACGCCTTGATCATGCAAAAAACGGGCAAGTTCTACTATTCCAGTCTTATCAAAGACCGATAGTAAGGCTCTGCGAATGGGGTAAAAGTCACTAGGAGGGGGCAGGTTTTTAACAGATATCATATTACGATCTAAGCGGTTCTATTTGGATGACCGACTGGCCATCGATTTTGATTTTATCCTGAGCAAAAAGTTGTAACGCGTTGGGGTACAATAGGTGCTCTATTTTTAATACACGTTCGGAGAGGTCTGCTGCCGTATCGGATGGAAATACCGGAACGACACTCTGCATAACAATGGGGCCCGAATCGTACTCTTCGTCAACTATGTGAACGGTAGCTCCGGAAGTTGCTTCTCCCGCCTCTAGGACCGCTTGGTGAACCCGCATTCCATACATTCCAGGCCCACCGAACTTCGGAAGGAGCGCGGGATGAATATTTAGAATCCGGTTCGGGTAACGCTGGATCAATTCGCTGGGTATTTTCTTCATAAAGCCAGCGAGTGCAATCAAGGTAACCTGATGGGCTGCAAGGGTATCTACAAGTAACCTCAAATTAGATTCAACCGATCCATTCAGGATCAGTACTGGAATATCTAATGCGTTGGCCCGTTCAACGACGCCGGCGTCAGGCCTGCTGGCCACACACAAAACCACGGAAGCATCGAGCCCGCCGTGGAGTGTAGCGTCAACAATTGATTGGAAGTTCGATCCACCGCCGGAAGCAAAAACCGCAATTCGCATAGAGCCCTTTCGTAGGCATTTGAGTAGATGGTTGCCCTTGTGACAACCTAAGAACCAAACAGATAAAGAAGTGAAAAAAGCCGGTGAAAATGCCGGGCAATTTTCCACAAAATGTGACCGTTCATGGAGCTCCCTGCACTGACTACCCCAGCGTTTGGCGCTGTTATCTAACGGCCGCTTCCAAAATGACTAAGTCAGCTGTGTCCGCCGTACAATTCAGTGCGGCTTGGACACCAATAGGAACGGCAATCTTTGCAGGAAAATGACCATACCGAAGACCCGATGCGACAGGGATACCAAGGTTTGCGAAGTAATGTTCGAAGACGGCCTCTAAGGACAACGTTGGCCTGCCAGGCGTTGGCTCGGATTCCGTAAAACCACCTAAAACGATGCCTCCCAACTGGTTAAGGACGCCGCTTAATTTCAATTGAGCCAACAGTCCATCAATCCGATAGGGGCTTTCGCCAATTTCTTCCAAGAAAAGGATGGCTCCGTTAAGATCAGGCAGATGATTGGAGCCGCACATTTTAGCGATCAGTGACAGATTTCCTCCCAAAAGTGTCCCTTGGGCCGATCCTGAACGCAGAACTTTCAAGGGGTGGTCGGGCGTGTCTAGTGGACCGCTAGCCAAGTCACCTGAAAGCAGCGACAAGAATTGCTGGCAATTAGCTTCAACCGGATCAGGCCATTCCACCGAAACCATGGGGCCGGAAATACTGATCCATCCTGCGTGCTTAAATAAAGCGAGTTGCAGGGCGGTAATGTCAGAATAACCTACCAGCGTTTTGGGATAGGACCTGGCCGCTTGATAATCCACATCGTCCAGCAGACGAAGCGTTCCATAGCCCCCTCTGACACAAAAAAGGGCGTTTACATCGTCAGATCGCAGAAAAGCGTTGAGTTCGGCTATTCGCTCTCCATCCGTTCCAGCTAAAAACCCATGCTGGCTAAATTCGAGGCGGTTTAAAAGAGGGGTGAAGCCAGCCAGGCGCAGATTGGACAGTCCAGCTTCCAGCATGTCACTTGATCTTGGCGCCGAAGCTGGAGCAATGATTCCTACAGGGCAGGGCGGGGTGGAGGCAAAAGCTTTGCGTACCATTTAAAACCGTTGGTCAGCGAGGTATTTTTGAGGTAATATAGGTTCATTTCCGATTCCCGTTGACACTAACCTTGGAGATGTCCTTTGGTATTATCCCCGGAATACTTTCCGAGACTAGCCTTCTTTGGTGAAATGTCCTCGAGCCCCACGTGTTCGTTCGATGTTTTGAGACCTTATGCGAGGCAAACATTTCAAAACCGCACCAAGATTAGGACACCTCCCGGATGGCAGTGGCTCACGGTCCCGGTCATAAAGAAGGAGAGAGGCACACCCCTTGGCGAGATCGAGATTGATTATTCATCCAAATGGATCCAGGACCACTTAAAGGGCTTGCGTTACAACTACGAAACGGCACCATTTTACGAGCATTATATCCCGTCCATCACCGATATTTTAAGCAAGGAATACGTTAAACTCTCGGACTTGATCCTAAAAACGACGATTTGGGCGATAGAAGCACTAAAACTTCCTGTAGAAGTTGAAATGAAAACCGTAGAGACCCTTTTGCTGGAGCCAGAAAGTCCACCAGTGCTCGAAGGACCAAACTATCGTCAGAATTTTCCCGGTTTTGAGTCCGGAATGAGCATTTTGGACGCCCTTTTCAATCTCGGGCCAGCGGCACGAGACGTTCTGTCGATGACCCAGACGAGCCGTTAATTATGGCGTAGAATCCCGAACAAAATTCCATTCTGCTCGATCGGAAGGGATACGGGCATCCATTATGGCTCTAATTTGTGCAACTATGGCTGGATTTGCCGCCGCAACGTCAATGGATTCATTCGGATCTGAAACTAAGTTAAATAGCTGCACGGGAGCATTTTCTTCCTTGCGAATTTCCAAGCGAACGCCTTTCCAATCTCCCATTCGGACGGCCTGCATGCCTCCGAACGCATGATATTCCCAATACAGGGGCTTGTCGGGTTCCTGATTTGAAGACTCTCCTTCAAGCGTAGCCAAAAAAGAATTACCGTCGATGTTGGCGGGTATCGTGGCACCCGTTATTTCTGCCACGGTAGGCATCACATCCCAAAAAGCAGATACGTGGTCTGAAGTAGAGCCAGACGGCACCTTTCCTGGCCATTTTACTATAAACGGCACCTTGACTCCACCTTCAAAAACGGAGCCTTTAAGCCCTCGTAGCGATCCCACACTATTAAAATACGAGGCATCTACTCCTTTCGAATACGTAGTTCCGTTATCCGAGCTGAACATGACAATCGTGTTGTCATCCAGTCCCAACTCGGTCAGTTTGGATAGAATCGTGCCAATGTCCCGGTCCATTCGGGTGATCATGGCGGCGTAGGCCGCGTGGGGGCGGGGGTGAGGGAGGTAGGATCCGCCTAGGAAGGGCTCGGTGTCCATGGAGTCGGGATACTCGTTGAGCGACTCAAGCGGGACTTGCAGCGCCAGATGGGGTACGGGCGTCGCAAAAACCAAGAAAAAGGGGTTGTTTTTGTTTTGATCTAAAAAGGAGAGTGCCGACTCGAGCATTTTGTCGGGGGCGTAGTGTTCGCCCGAGAAACGATCGAAATAAGCTTCCTCGTTTTCTAACGGGGCATCAATTTTTTGGTGAGATGCGAAATAGGCGTTTCCTTCTAGACTGTCGGGCGAGCCATTCTGCCAAAGATGCGTTGGATAATAATTATGGGCAACGCGCTGACACAGATATCCATAAAACAGGTCAAATC
>CALEEY010000029.1 GCA_937877085.1 uncultured Bacteroidota bacterium | reverse complement strand
TGCCCACTTTGGCGGAAGGGGCACGGGGTTGGTGCGGTTTGTCGATGTCTAAGTACGAACGATTTTTACTTTTTAGTTTTTTTGTAAAGATTGAATTGACAATGCCTTGCCATTAGCTCTTGTTTGAAATGGTCTTACGGCGCATATTGAGGCAACCAAAAACTCCCCTCATGGACAAGGATTTACACTCCATTCAGCAGGCAAGGACCTTGCTTCGCAAAGCTCGCGAAGCCTTCCTTCTCTACCACACCTTTTCGCAGGAACAGGTGGATAAAATCGTGGGGGAAATGGTAAAAGCCGGCATCGCGGCTTCCGAACGATTGGCTCAGATGGCGTTTGACGAAACTGGGTTTGGACGGGTGGAAAGTAAAATCCAAAAAAACCTGTTCGCCACACGAACCCTTCAGGAACGCATGCAAGGCATGAAAACCTGTGGCGTCATTCGAACGTCCGAAAATGGCTCTATTTGGGAAATCGCATCCCCTATGGGAGTGGTGGCAGCGTTAATACCGTCGACCAATCCAACATCCACGGCCATGTATAAGGCCATAATTGCGGCCAAGGCCCGTTGCGCAATAGTGGTAAGCCCCCATCCAAGAGCCAAAAATTGCACCCTCGAAGCCCTTCATGTCGTGGCGCACGCAGCCTATAAGGCTGGCGCACCCGAAGGGCTTTTTGGGTGTATGACGGAGCCATCCATCGAAGGCACGAATGCGCTCCTTGAAGATCCCGATACAGACCTGATTTTGGCTACCGGTGGCGCTGCAATGGTTCATTCAGCCTACTCCAAGGGCAAACCTGCCTACGGCGTAGGGTCAGGAAACGTACCCGTTTATGTAGACCGGACGGCCGATCTTTCAAAATCCGCGGCAGACATCGTGTATGGCGTCTCTTTTGATTGGGGCACTTTGTGCTCCACGGAACGCAGTATTGTTGTAGACTCCCCCGCCCTTCCACGATTAAAAGAAGCCTTGATTGCAGAAGGAGCTTATTTTTTGAATGAAGAGGAAACCCAACGACTGAGGGATGTGGTGGCTCCGGGAGGTCGTCTAAATATCGACCAAGTGGGGAAATCTCCGAAAATTATAGCCGAGATGGCAGGTTTTACTGTTTCTGATTCGACCCGGGCTCTCATAGCAGCGGTTGAAAAAGTCGGTAAAAGTGAACCTCTTTCTATGGAGACGTTGTCCCCCATTCTCAGTTTGTACTCCGTCCACGGGTGGGAAGAAGGCTGTGAGAAATGTAAAGAAATCTTAGCCTACGGAGGAATTGGTCATACGCTCGCGATCCATGCTTCATCCAAAAAAGTGATTGAGGCATTTGCCCTTGAAAAACCAGCCATGCGTATCGTGGTCAATTCAGTGGCCGCTCTTGGATCGGTCGGCTTTACTACCGATTTATTCCCTGCGATGACCCTCGGTCCGGGAGCCATGGGTGGCTCGATAACCAGCGACAACATTTCGCCACTGCACCTAATTAACATTAAACGCCTTGCATTTGAAACGAATCCCATCAACAAGGGATCAAAAATGCCGGATTTGAAACCGGCGGAAGAACCAAAGTACGCTCGGACTACTGCGCCGCTAACAACCGATGGCCGCCCTAGCAAGCCGTGGATGGACGAAATTGAAGCCAGACTGCGAGCCCGGGCCGGTAGCCAAGGTTCGTCCTCTTACAAGTCGACATCCAAGAGGGAGGATATCAAAAGAAAGGTCGAAACAGACAGTAAATCGACCTCTGGAATGATTGGGACTGTGGGAGCCTCCACCCCCAAGCCAGACCCCAGCGCTAAAAGCACGCCTCCTGCAATGGACACCGTCGATATCGATCGATTGGTCGCCAAATTTAGAAAGTCATAATTCTTTGTAATCATTCCCCACGATCTTCGCGAACGTGAAATTGACTGAGATAGCGAACAAACGCTATATTTTCCGATCTGTACACTATTTTAAACTGTTAATCAATCGGTAATGCCTGATGGCCGACACAAGTGATTTCCGAAACGGTTTTACCATGGAGTGGAATAATGGGATTTGGACCATTATCGATTTCCAGCACGTAAAACCGGGGAAAGGCGGGGCATTTGTCCGCACGAAACTGAAAAATGTTATCAACGGAAAAACGGTTGACAACACTTTTCGTGCAGGAGAAAGAGTCGAACAGGTGCGCGTCGAAAGACGACCGCATCAGTTTCTGTATGAAGACGATTTAGGTCTTCATTTTATGAATACCGAAACGTACGAACAGACTTCCTTACCCTCCGATTCAATCGAAGGTCGGCAATATATTAAGGAAGGTTCTACCATTGACATTATTATGCATGGCGATACGGACAAGGCCTTGGCCACCGAAATCCCAAACACAGTAGAGTTAAAAGTAACCCAGTGCGATCCTGGTTTGAAAGGCGATACCGCGACGGGTGCAACTAAACCAGCACTTGTAGAAAGCGGTGCCACCGTCTATGTCCCCTTGTTTATTAACGAAGGTGACATTATTAAGGTCAACACGGAACGTGGCGACTATATTACCAGAATCAGCGCTGCTTGATCAGACTAAAACGTCCTTGAAGGGCGAGAGGAAATAACATGGATCTCGATCATTTGAGAGAGATACTCGAGCTAGTTGCCTCGTGTGATGTATCTGAAGTTGAAATTGAAGAGGAGACTTTGCGGGTTGTCATACGCAAACACGCTCCTGTTCAGGCGATGCCGCAACAAATTACTTATGCGGCTGCGCCCGCCCATTTTGCGGCTCCTGCTCCGGTAGCAGCAGTTCCAGAAGTTCCGGCTGCTCCAAGTGGGAAGTCCGTTCGCGCCTCGATCGTTGGCACTTTTTATAAAGCTTCCTCACCAGATTCCGCAGATTTTGTGAAAGTTGGTGATAAAATCAACGTGGGAGATGTGTTGTGCATTATCGAAGCCATGAAGCTGATGAACGAAATTGAAAGCGATGTTGCTGGCACGGTCGTTCAAATTTTAGTCGACAATGCTACACCAGTCGAATACGACCAGCCTTTGTTTTTAGTCGACCCTAATTGATTCAGACAAACTCTTCGATCTCGTGATTAAAAAAGTACTGATTGCCAACCGAGGCGAAATCGCTCTCCGAATCATTCGGACGTGTCACGAAATGGGACTGAAAACAGTGGCCGTTTTTTCTACGGCCGATAGGGATTCGCTCCATGTTCGATTTGCCGATGAAGCCATTTGTATTGGTGGGCCGGCAGGTAAAGATTCGTATCTCAGAGCAGAACGCATTATGGCGGCTGCCGAGATTACCGGTGCAGACGCCATACATCCTGGTTACGGCTTTTTAGCTGAAAACGCCGATTTTTCGGCCATTTGTCAAGATAACAACGTCAAATTCATCGGACCATCTCCTGAAATTATTCGGATGATGGGCGACAAAAGCATGGCCAAAGATACCATGCTGGCGGCGGGCGTACCGGTGGTTCCCGGCTCGGATGGCGTTGTAAAGGATGCTGCAGCCGGTGCAAAGATTGCCGAAAAAATTGGGTATCCCGTAATTATCAAGGCAAGTGCCGGCGGGGGTGGCCGCGGAATGCGGATGTGCGCCCATCCGGAAGATTTTGTCAAACTGTTTCATACGGCTAGCAATGAAGCCCAAGCAGCGTTTGGGAACGGCGAATGTTATATCGAAAAGTTTGTTTCTGGCCCAAGGCACATAGAATTTCAGATTTTGGGTGATGGAAAGGGAAATGTGATCCATTTTGGTGAGCGTGAGTGTTCTATCCAGCGTCGCCACCAGAAACTATTAGAGGAATCGCCCTCCCCTATCATGACCGACGATTTACGTCAACGGATGGGCGACGCGGCCATCAAAGGTGCCAAGTCGGTGAATTACGAAGGAGCTGCCACTGTCGAATTCTTGGTAGACGACAAGGGCGACTTTTACTTCATGGAAATGAATACCCGCATTCAGGTAGAGCATCCAGTAACCGAAGAAGTAGCCGACTGCGACTTAATAGAATTCCAAATCCGGGTTGCTCAAGGCGAAAGTATTCAGGAACGCACCATTCGCCTCGAAGGCCATGCCATCGAATGTCGGATTAATGCAGAAAATCCGTTCAACAATTTCTCGCCTTCGCCGGGCAAAATCACCACGTTTCATCCGCCTGGGGGCCATGGGGTGCGCGTTGACACGCATGTCTATGCCGGATATACCATTCCCCCCTATTACGATTCGATGATCGCGAAGCTCATTGTTCGAGCTCGCACCCGCGACTTAGCTATCCAGAAAATGATACGTGCGCTGGATGAGTTTGTCATTGAAGGCGTAAAAACCACTATCCCGTTCCATCAGCAGTTGCTGAAGGACGAAAAATTCCGCCGGGGAGAATTTGATACTCGCTTCCTGGAAACATTCACTCTTGTCGAAGAAAAAGATGAACTTTCCTAAGGACCTTCTCTACACCAAAGACCACGAGTGGTTGAGAGTTGAAGGCAACCAAGGCACCGTTGGTGTCACCGATTTTGCTCAATCAGAGCTTGGAGACATCGTATACGTCGATATCGATACGCTCGATGAGTTGGTCGCTAAAGACGGCGTATTTGGCTCCGTTGAAGCCGTAAAAACGGTTTCTGATTTATTTATGCCTGTCAGTGGCACGGTTACGTCAGTTAATAGCCAATTGGAAGACAATCCTGCATCCGTAAACGACGATCCATACGGAGACGGTTGGTTGGTTAAAATTACCCTGTCTGATCCTTCTGAGTGCGATTCACTGTTATCCGCTTCGGAATACACCGAGATGGTAGGCCAGTAAAAGGTTTTCTTCATGCACCAACGCATTGTCATTCTGGACTTTGGTTCTCAGTTCACTCAATTGATCGCGAGACGAGTCCGGGAGGCCGGGGTTTATTCGGAAATATTGCCTTGCACGGCCGCTGTTTCGGATGTTGTCGCACTTTCGCCGCACGGATTGATTCTTTCAGGAGGCCCTTCGTCTGTTTATGATGATGGCGCCCCTCAATTGGATCCTGAAATCCTTCAGCTCAATCGCCCGGACGGTTCTCCGGTGCCTATCCTGGGGGTATGTTACGGACTGCAGGCCATGGCTCATGTCCTGGGTGGAGAGGTCCTACCTGCTTCAAAACGTGAGTTTGGAAGGGCCGCTATTCAAGTAGACTCCGACAGCCGCCTTTTTAAGGACGTTCCTGAAGGGTCGGATGTTTGGATGAGTCACGGCGATCATATGACCCGATTGCCCGACGGCTATGAAGTCATTGCCCATACTTCGAATGCACCGATTGCAGCCGTTCGCTCGACGATAATGCCGCATTATGGGGTTCAGTTTCATCCAGAAGTCCACCATACCACGTACGGCAAGCAGATATTGGAGAATTTCGCCCTCGAAATTTGTGGGTGCGATGGGGATTGGTCGGCCGCCTCTTTTGTAGAAGAAAAGAAGGCTGAAATACGGCGACAAGTTGGAACGGAACACGTCATCTTGGGCCTTTCAGGCGGCGTGGACTCATCCGTTGCAGCTGTCCTATTGCATGAGGCCATCGGCGATCAATTGACCTGTATTTTCGTCAACAATGGTTTGCTTCGAAAAGGTGAATGGGAGCAGGTGCAGGAAACGTTTAGGGACCATTATCAAATTCGTCTTAAAGCCATTGATGCTTCCGAATTGTTTCTCTCCAGACTAGAGGGCGTTGCAGATCCCGAACGGAAACGGGTCATCATAGGAAACGCATTCGTAGAGGTTTTTGAACAAGGCAAGCATGAAATAGTCAAAGAATTGGGGACAAAACCCGCCTTTTTAGCGCAAGGAACGCTATATCCGGACGTCATTGAAAGCGTTTCGTTCAAAGGCCCATCGGCTACCATCAAAACACATCACAATGTGGGTGGCCTGCCAGAGCACATGGAATTTGAGATTATTGAGCCCTTTCGGGAGCTTTTCAAGGATGAAGTCCGCGCGATTGGGCGAATTTTAGGCGTCCCAGAAGCCATTGTCGGAAGACATCCGTTCCCAGGACCGGGCCTTGGCATTCGAATTTTAGGGCCCGTGACCAAGCCCGATCTTGAGATATTGAGAGAAGCGGATAATATTTTTATATCGGAGCTTCGAAATTTTGGTTTGTACGACGAAGTATGGCAAGCGTTTGCCGTGCTTCTCCCCGTACGAACAGTAGGCGTAATGGGAGACCTCAGAACGTATGAGAACGTGTGCGCTCTCAGGGCAGTGACCAGCGTCGATGGAATGACAGCCGACTGGTCCCGATTCCCGAACGATTTCCTTGCTCATGTGTCCAATAGAATTGTAAACGAGGTGCGAGGAATTAATCGCACGGTTTATGATATTAGTTCGAAACCTCCAGCGACCATAGAATGGGAATAAACCCCCGCCTTTTATTAAAATTTCTGCTCGTATCGGCGTTAGTATGCTCGTTCGGGACGGGAGTGGTATATGCCCGGTTCCAGCATACTATCCCTCACTATTTAGTAGCGGATTCCCTGCTTGCGGCAGGTATAGAACACTTTTCGGACGGAAAGTATGAAGTAGCAGAAGCTACTTTTGACCGAGTCCTCAACGAGTTCCAGCCAAACCGCGCAACCACCACGTCGATTCTTTTTGCCGCAAAGTCCGCTTATCGCTTAGGCAAATTTGAGCGTACCAGAACCTATTTGAATGGTTTTGCAGGCAATTACGGGTCGAGCAGCTATGTAGAGGAAGCACGCCAACTCGATGGACTGTCGTATGAAGCCATCAAGTATGAAACGAGTAAGGGCCCCTCTTTGGGATTGATCTTTTCTTTGAGTCGGGATGAAAGCAAGCAGACCCAAGAAATTTTTAACGGGGTCCGCGTTGCCGTTGATAAATTCAATAACGATCAGACCAAACGGCCCATCCGGATGATATTTAGAGATATCGATGGGGGTGCAGGAGCCGCCCGTAGGGCCGTTCAAGAGCTGGTAGATGAAGGGGTTTCCGTCATAATCGGGACTTTATTTAGCGAAGAGGCCTTGGCGGCAGCGGAAGAAGCAGAACGCTTGAAAATCGTGTTCGTCGCGCCATTAGCCACCGACGATCACTTGGTTACCAACCGGACCTTTACGTTTCAAGCCAATCCGAGTATGCAGGCTCGCGGTGCCGCTATGGCCCGTTTTGCGATGAACGGCCTCCGTTTGGATTCCATAGCGGTCGTTTTGGCCACTGACGATCGTAAAATATCTGAACGGCAGGCCGATGGGTTTCTGGAGGAAGCTTCTCGACTGGGAATGACCATACGTATGGTTAGCGTATTGGAAAGTGAAAGCCAGCTGTTTAGGCTTGCCGAAGTCTTACCTCCTGACACGCTGGATCAGGCACAGGCCATTTATATACCGCTTGCTTCGCGAAATCCGGTAGGTGCAGCCGGTGCCATTTTGTCGAACTTGGATAGAATGAACCCAAATATTCGGGTGATTGGAAATGAAGGATGGCAGGATTTACCTCAAAAATCCCATGCCTCGGCCTACTTGACGACCTACGGAGACGAGTTTTGGATGGATCGAAAAGAAGCCGGCTTCCTTTCATTCGAAAAGTCGTTCAAGGCTCTAGCTAAAGCTGAGCCCGGACGGCTTGGGGTAACCGGTTTTGACGTGACTCAGTATGTCTTAGAAATATTGGATCAACAAGCGGGGTTGGACCGGTTGGATAATTCCGAAATATTACTAGGTTCTGATGGGCAATTAAAGTTGGTAGAAGCCTTTAAATCGCACGCTGAATTTCAAGGTCTTGGACTTCGAATCCATTTTGACGGTTGGCATGTGAATCAGACACTCTTTTATCACCGGTATAAAGACAACGAATTGACCCTGATTCGGTAATTCAGCGTAGGAACAGGGATTCTTTGAACCCGTAGGATCTCTTTACGCCCATCGAAAAATATCGATTGGCGTTTTCCCATCTCTGGTTATACATACGCATTCTATTTTTTATACGAATTCTATTTTTTAACCGTTGTTCTAAGGCCCCTAGTTTTAAAAAAGACCCCAGCTAGTTCAAAGGCCCCTTGACGGGCAACTTATCATTCGACATCATGCCCTTGACATCTTCTATTTCTTCCGCTTCTCGTTTCTCCGTGCTTTGCCTCGTCCTCATTTCCATCTTTTTGGCTGGTTGTGCAGGATCTGGGAAGGTGCGGTATGAGTCTCCCCAGGAAGCTTATGAAAAAGGAAAAGCCTTTTTTGACAAGGGAGACTATCCAAAAGCAATCGAGATGCTCCAAGGATCGTTCGATTTCGGACGAACCCATCAATGGGCCGCCGACGCTCAGTTGTATTTGGCAAAAGCCTATCAAGCCAATAAAGAGTTCCTCTTGGCAGCCAACGAATTTACTCGCTTTACCCAAATTTACCGCTCTGACCCTCGCATCCCAGATGCGGAATATGAGTTGGCCATGACCTATTACGACCGCTCTCCGGCATTTCGATTGGACCAAACCGATACCGAACGAGCCATCGTCCAATTCCAGCTATTCATGACCCGTTACAAAGATCATGCGTTAGTGGAAGATGCCGCCAACCGGATCGTAGAGCTACGGGGCAAGTTGGCTCGTAAACAGTTCAATACAGCCGAGTTGTACGAAAAGAGGGAATATTATGGAGCCGCTGCGGCATCGTATGAGGCCGTATTTGATCGATATTATGACACCGATTTAGCAGACGACGCGCTTTTAGGCGCCCTCAAAGCTTATTTGGATTATGCTCGTCTGAGTTCGGCCGACAAGGTTCAGGAACGCCTTCGACTTGCCGAAGCGAACTATGATCGATTGATTCAGATTTTTCCCGACAGCCCGTTAATCAAAGAAGCGGAAGTCTTGTATAAGGAAGTTCAAACGCGTCTTGATCCCACGGGCGCAACTTCTAGCCCATGAATCGGCTGGGCATTTTTGGGGGCTCGTTTGATCCACCTCACGTAGGGCATCTCCAGGTGGCTCTCCAAGCTGCAGATGAGCTACAATTGGACGCTGTTTTATGGATTCCGGCCAGCGTGTCGCCGCATAAAACAATAGAGACCACTTTGCCGGCTTCGGTCCGGTACGAAATGGTCCAGTTGATGACCAAGTTAGATGATCGTTTTCTGCTGGATAGTCGGGAGCTCGATCGAAAAGGGCCTTCATTCACCGTCGATACCGTAGAAGAACTGAGTCAGACGTATCCCGATGCCCGTTTGTATTTGATAATCGGGGAAGACAGCTTTCTAAGCCTACCTACGTGGAAAAACCCAGAGCGCATTATAGAATTGGCTCAACTCGTTGTCTACAAAAGGGTTACGCCCCAAAAAGGACTTGTTGGCAATACCCATTTTGCGTGCGATCACTGGCTGGGTGGTCCGCTTGTGGATGTAACCAGCACCGAAATAAAGGATCTGCTTTTCAAAAATAAGAACGCAGACCACTTGTTGACGCCCGAAGTATCGGCGTTTATCAAAGAAAACGGGCTCTATCAAAAATAGGGGCCCGTTTCCAATTTAAAGATCAGTTTCCACACTCAAGATCGTATCTTTCGGCCACCACTTACCTCCCTTCGCCCAATTCATGCTTTCGCCACCCAAAGAGCTTCGAGATCGCATTTCCCAGCTCATTTTTCCGCGCCTTGGTTCTAACATGAATCCCACCATCTCTGTGGAAGACGATGCCGCGCGGATTGAACAACTGCTCGACCACTATCCGATCGGAGGACTGTGTCTCTTTAATGGAGACCGGATCCGTACTCCGCAAACGCTAACCCGGCTCCAGAGTCGTTCCAAGTTCCCTTTACTTATAGGGACGGACATGGAAAGAGGCTTGGGACAACAGCTTAGGGGGGCTACGGTATTTCCACATGCCATGGCTTTTCAGGCCACAGCCGAGGAAGATGAGCATCTCCTTGAGGAGTCGGCCCGTGCGGCCGCTCGCGAAGCGCTCGCGGCCGGCTTACACATCAGCTTCTCGCCCGTCGCAGACGTCAATTCCAACCCCAGAAATCCCATTATTTCAACCCGCGCATATGGTTCGACGCCCCAAACGGTATCGCGCTTATTAAAAGCCTACCTCAGGGGCAGTAACGGCGAAGGGCTATTTACTACGGCAAAGCACTTTCCCGGTCACGGCGATACCGACGTAGATTCTCACGAAACGCTTCCCGTCGTGTCCAAATCTAGGGTCGATATGGAAGCCTTAGAGCTTGTACCGTTTAGAGAAGCGATTAATGCAGGCGTTTCGCTCATCATGACCGCTCACGTTTCCTATCCAGGATTGGATCGAACAGGCGTTGAAGCTACTAGGTCGAAACCCATTCTCACCGACCTCTTACGACAGGATATGGGGTTCAAGGGAGTGGTCATTAGTGACAGTTTGCTGATGGCAGGTGCAGATCACGAGGGAGAGCATCCCGGTGAGATGGCCGCGACGTTGCTCAGAGCTGGCGTAGACATCTTGCTTGACATCAAGGACGTGCCACTAACCGTTGACTATTTGGTCGATTTGGTAAATAGGGGTGAGCTAGACCGGAAAGTGGTGGACGCCGCCTTGGAACGCGTTTGGAGTTTAAAAACACGTTTTTCTGCCCGTTTTGGACCCAGCGCTTTTATCGATCCTTCGTTGGCACAGCCATTTTCTGTCCTAGGAGCCGATGCCCACCGAGCGTTGGCAGCGAAAATCGCCGAAAAATCTATCCAGGTTGCCATCGGGAAACCTGAAGATTTAGTACTAAAAAAAGCGGGTCTGGGTCAATATGGCACCGCGTGTGTTTTGGTAAGGCCGCACACTACGTACAATGATCCGACCGCAGCACCGCTTGAAAAAGCATTTCTCGGGGCCTTTTCAGATGGCGCCTTTTTTCAAGTATTACCCGATACCCAGGACGATCAGTTAGAAGATTTACTCGAACAATTAGGCCATTTTGCCAATGTGATTGTGGCTGTTGTGGTCAAACCGGCGGCTTGGCACAAGTTTGGATTGTTGCCTTCCCAGGCCGCTTTTGTACGCGATGCGTCGACTCGATACCCTATTTTTCTGATCGCGCTGGGAAGTCCTATCGTGCTCGCCGACTTTGAGCACATTAAAGTCGGTATCTGCGCTTATAGCGACGTGGAACCCACCATGCTTGCACTGGTGAAGGTTCTTAAATCGTTTGAAGCAAATGGCACTCCTGCCATGATTTTGAAGCCCTAGATGGTAAACTCTCATGCCCGTTTCCCGCTACCATAGCTGCAGAAGCCTCTCAACGTCCTCTCCCTTCGCTCTATGTCTTGTACTTATGGGAGTGTTCGTTATTAGCGGTTGTGGCAAGTCGGTCCCCAACATGCTGACCTTAACACATGATATTGAGTCGATCGTCGCGCAGGTTGATAGCGCCATGGTCTCCGTAACCCTCATCGATACGGCTAACGATTTGAGGTTTAACATCGAAGGGGATCGGCTGTATCATGCGGCGAGCACCATGAAGGTCCCTGTGATCATTGAATTGTTTCGTCAGGCAGAACTAGGACGGTTTGCTCTGGACGATGAAATTGTCCTCAAAAACGAATTCCATTCGATTGTAGATGGTTCGCTTTTCAGTATAGAAGACGACTCCGATGACGCCATTTATGAGCAATTGGGGCAGCCCATGACCCTTCGGCAACTGAGTTATCAGATGATAACGGTCTCTTCCAATTTGGCTACGAATTTGTTTATCGATCTACTTTCTGCAGATTCTGTTCAGGCAACGTCCGAGCGATTGGGTACGACCCACATGAAAACCATTCGCGGTGTCGAAGACCTCAAAGCCTTCGACCTCGGTCTCAGCAATCAAGCAACGTCCAACGATTTGGCACTTTTGATGGAACGGCTGCGAACAGGGACCGCTGTTTCGCCGGCAGCTGATTCGGTTATGCTCGGCTTCTTGCACGATCAGTTTTTCAACGCCATGATCCCCTCGGGCCTACCGGAAGGAACCAAAGTGGCCCATAAAACCGGTTCAATAACCAGAATTCATCACGATGCAGCCATTGTCTATCCGGAAAATGGCGAACCGTACGTGTTGGTCATTATGGTTCAGGGAATAATGGACAATCAAGTGTCTTCCGATCTCGGCTCCGCCATTGCTCGATTGATTCACAGCCGAATTAGAGCTGAATCATGATCACAGCTGCTACATTTTGTGGGGTAACTCATGATTGATTGGATCCAGCGTTTGCTGTCGGGAAAAATGGAGGGCCCCGGGGGAAACGAACTGCGTGACATGGACCAGCTGTCGCTAGCGATCGGGGTACCGATCACGGATGAAAACCTGTTTCGCCAAGCGCTCAAGCATCGATCGTTGCTGCGCGGTACCCCTGACTCGCATGCCGAATCCAATGAACGACTCGAATATTTGGGCGATGCCGTACTGGGGTTTGTGGTCGCCGAGCATCTGTACCTTGAATATCCAGGTCATGACGAAGGTTTTTTGACCCGGCTTAGGGCTAAACTTGTCAATGGACAGGCGCTCGCTGAAAGGGCACGCGAGCTAGACCTGGGCTCGTTTATCATGGTAAGCGATAGCTTGACCGAAGAACAGAAAGACAGCGATAGTATCCTTGCAGATGCATTCGAAGCCATCATTGGGGCGATTTACTTGGAGCACGGAACGGAAGCGGCCCAAGCATTCGTCAGGAGGGTGGTTTTATTAGACGTCGATTTGGATCAGCTAGCCGACCGGAAAGACAATCACAAAAGCATCCTCCTCGAATTTGTACAGGCCCGCAGTCAAAACCAACCCGACTATGTGGTTATTTCGGAGTCAGGGCCTAGTCACGACAAGCGTTTTGTGGTTGCTGTTATGATTGAGGGGATCGAGTTGGGTAGGGCTGAAGACAAAAGCAAAAAAAGAGCCGAGCAAAAAGCGGCTAAACTGGCACTCGACTATTTAAGAGTCGAAGAGCAATAAGCAGAAGAGTTGAAATCGGGTGAATTGACGGTGGGATTCAAACATTCTTGAATGAACTCGGCGTACTTTTAGGATCTTGTTTCGTAGACATTGCGCCTGATCGAGTAATTTTTTTCTCCTAAACCGGCTGCCGTACTTCATGTCCATTCGCCTGACGTCTTCCGACCGTTTTTCCGATCGCCATATCGGCCCTTCAAGCAACGAAATCCAAGAAATGCTGGACGTTGTCGGTGTTTCTTCATTGGATGAACTAATTGACCAGACCATTCCCAAGTCAATTCGGATGTCTGGTAACCTCAACCTCCCGGCAGCGCTTACGGAGCGCGAACTGCTCAAGCGGGCAACGGAACTGGCGGCC
>CALEEY010000028.1 GCA_937877085.1 uncultured Bacteroidota bacterium | reverse complement strand
TTCCCTGCGCTATTCTCGGTAGGCGTATCTCCAGACTCCGGTCCTGGTTTGGTATTTGTTGTTCTTCCCTCCATTTTTGGAAGCCTCCCTGCGGGCCAGTTATTCGCCATTGCTTTCTATGCACTTTTGGCCATTGCCGCGCTGACGTCCACCATATCCCTGTTGGAAGTCGTGGTGGCCTACTTCGTAGACGAAAAAGGCTGGACTCGAAACAAGGCATCCTGGATTTTAGGGTCCGTTTGTTTTGTCCTGGGGATCCCTTCAGCTCTCTCAAACGGAGGAGCCGAAATGTTCACAACCAACTTCATGGGCAGTGGTTTGAGCTTCCTAGACCTTAATAACGTCATTTGGGGTAACTATTCGCTCAGTATCGGCGCGCTTTTACTCTGCATCTTTGTGGGTTGGAAGTGGGGTATTCCTTCAGCAATAGCTTCCCTCGAGTCTAGCGGGCACAAGATGCCTGGCCGCGCTGGATTGGGTATTCTCATCAAGTATGTGTGTCCTATTGCAGTTGCAATTGTACTCGTCTACATCATTGCCACCCAACGTTACTTCTAGGCTGAAGCCTATTTGCTTCGGAATTCGAACAAGAGTAAAAGCGGCGCGCGGAAACCGCGCGCCGCTTTTACAACTTTAACGTATCTTCCCGTTTGTACAGACCCGTGTTTAGTTGAACCGATTTTACGTTGTTAATCACTTTCAGAGGTTCACGCCTCTATCCTCTTGGTCCCCCTTTTACCTTTTTTAGCTGCCGCAACCCCTCTCTTCGCCTTTCTTCAAGACGAGGTGCCCCTGGCTTCTAGTCAATTGGTATTGGGCGTAGTTGCCTTGATCATTTTACTGTTGTTTTCGGCCGTGTTTTCTGGGTCCGAAGTGGCCCTTTTTGGCCTAGATACCACCCAAAAGGAACTCTTAAAAACGTCTGAGGATGCGGCTTCTAAGCGGGTGGTCAGATTGTTGAAGCACCCTCGTGCCTTACTTGTAAGCATTCTTATTCAGAACACCATTGTCAACGTGGGCGCCGCTATCATAGCCGCCGTACTGACCCACTCGGTGGCTACCCAAAACAATTGGAGCCCGGTTGTCACGGTCGTCATCGAAATCGTGGTGTTGACCTTCGTCATTTTGGTGGTGAGTGAAATTACTCCCAAACTACTCGCCACTCAATACGCCGTTACTTTCGCCAGACGGGTTAGCGGTTTGACTCTTTTCTTTCACACGGCTCTTTTTCCTATTTCTTCCCTCCTTGCCCGGTCAATGCAGGCATTTCACGGCCGTTTTGAACGTATTGCGCAAAAAATATCTGCCGAAGATCTTAAAACCATGGCGGTAATTGGAGAGGCGCACGGCACGATTGAAGAAGAAGAACGCGCCCTCATTCATTCGATCGTCGATTTTGGGGACACCAGTGTTCGTGAGATCATGATTAGTCGACTCGACATGGTCGCGTTGAGTGTCGGGGCCTCCGTTGAGGACGCCGTCGATATCATCAAAAACCAAGGACACTCCCGCCTTCCTCTGTACGTAGAGCATTTGGATAACATTTTGGGCGTTGTCTATGCAAAAGACCTACTGAAGCATCTGACAGAGCATCCGGGGGATACGCAACTTGACTGGACCCGCCTCGCTCGACCGCCCATGTTCGTTCCTGTCGGAAAAATGCTGGATGACTTGCTAAAAGATTTTCAGGAAAAGCGTACACACATCGCCATCGTCGTTGACGAATATGGCGGCACCGCGGGTCTCGTGACCCTAGAGGACGTGCTGGAAGAGATCGTTGGGGAAATCAGGGACGAACATGACGACGAAGAAGTCGAACTGATCGAACATTTGTCAGAAACGGAGTATCTCGTAGACGCTAAAATCGACCTAGACGATCTCTTTGAAGCGCTCGCCTTAAACGTGGACACGCAAGACTTTGATTTTGAAACACTCGGCGGTTTTATGTACCACCTGGCGCGCGAAATACCGAAGAAAGGGGATTCTTTTGAACACGGTCAGGTGCTGTATGAGGTCGCCAATGTGGAGGGGCACCGCATACTTCAAGTCAAAGTGACTAAGTTGAACTCCGGAACTGATTCGGCTGGAGAAGGACCATCGGATAAATAGCTGTTGAATTTGCAAGCGCCTTGTTTGAGAGTGGTTCTAAGGAAAGCGTTCCCCTATCTTTTCCAATACCTCCCCACATCGAAATTCCACGAAACCCTAACGAATCAATGGGCATTGAAGGCGTTTCCATCTTGACCATTTTCCATCGCCATTATGGGCCAAATTCGTGAGTATTGCGGCATTTTCGGAATTTTCAATTCAGAAGACGCCGCCCACAAGATTTACCTCGGACTTCATGCGCTCCAGCATAGAGGTCAAGAATCTGCAGGCATCGTTACTTCAGTTTTCGACGAGGCGAGAGGGAAAAAGGTAATGCCCGTCCATAAGGGCAGCGGACTCGTGCTGGAAGTTTTCAAAGACACTTCGCTGTTCGAAAACAAGCTATTAGGATCCGCCGGAATCGGTCATAATCGGTATTCGACATCTGGTGCCGCCGACAATCCTGCGAATATTCAGCCTTTTTTGGTGCACTATAGAGACGGCAACTTAGCCCTCGGCCATAACGGAAATATTTCGAACGCTAAAGAAATCCGCCGAAGTTTTATCGAGAGAGGGACCCTCTTTCAAAGTACCGCGGATTCTGAGCTGATTCTCCACCTAATTGCGCAAAGCACAAGGCGCAAACAAGTGGACAAGATTAGTGACGCCGTGTCGCAACTAGAAGGCGCCTTTTCTTTGGTCATTCTTACCGATACGGCGCTCATTGCACTGCGAGATCCCAATGGGTTTAGACCGCTCGCCATTGGGAAACTCAGCCGGCCTGGACTCTCAGATACCTACTGCGTAGCAAGCGAGACCTGTGCATTTGATCTGATCGGTGCCACCTATGTCCGCGATGTCGAACCCGGTGAAATGATTGTTATCAATCAAGAAGGCATTGAGCGAGGAGCATTTGAGTCTTACCAGCTGGCTAGAAACCATGGCATTAGCCAGTGTGTCTTCGAATATGTCTATTTCTCCCGCCCTGACTCTCAAATCTTTGGAGAGATGGTGGACAAAGTGCGCCGTAAGATGGGTAAAGAACTAGCTTACGATGCCCCCGTACCGTCGGTGCCGGAAGGCGACGAAAAGCCCATCGTCATTAGCGTTCCAGACTCTAGCAATACGGCTACCCTCGGGTATGTCTCTGAATGCAGAAAACTGGGTCAACCGTGCCGGTACGAAATTGGACTGATACGGAATCATTACGTTGGACGTACTTTTATTGCTCCAGGACAACAAGCTCGCGAACACCGTGTACGCAGTAAGTTCAATACCGTTGGGGGAGTTATCAAGGATCGCGTAGTGGTTATGGTCGATGACTCGATCGTACGTGGTACAACCGCCAAGCAACTGGTTCAGATGGTTCGAAATGCAGGAGCTAAGGAAGTTCATTTCCGAGTCGCCTCACCACCGGTAATTAGTCCCTGTTTTTACGGAATGGATTTTCCGAGCCACTCAGAGCTGTTCTATAATCAGTTTGATGGAGATATGGAACGGATGAAAGAATGGCTCGGCGTCGATTCGCTGGGCTATCTATCTGTTGAGGGGCTTCATCGAGCGGTGTCGGCTGCGAATGAAAAGTCACATGGGTATTGTGATGCTTGTTTCTCTAACAACTACCCAGTTCCAGTTGATATGACCGTTACTAAGGAAGAAAACGAGTGGTAATCAGTAGTACTTTTTACCTAAGTATTTCTACTTTTTAGTCCATACCTAGGCCTGTCTACCATCATTTTTTGATCAAAAAAGGCGATATCAGTATCCTGATATCGCCTTTTTTCTTGCCTTAAAGCCATATTAATAATTTTTTTTATACATATTTACCTACAAGTTGCTACGTTATATATGTGTGCTTATATTCGGAATTGTTCATCAACCCACGAAGTGTTTTTTCCTCCTTCAGCACAACGGAAGAATTAATACTTACTGAATTTCAATAGCCACATCCACATGCGAAATCCAGTTGACCGCGCGATTAAAGCAATGACTTACGGCGCAGGCGTTGTTGGTCTGATTGTTTTAACCGTATTTCAGCTTCTTTAATAGATTTTCAGCGCAATGTGATTACGAAAACTTTCGCTTGCGCGTTGAGTTTTTTAGCTGCATCATTGGCACAGTCGACTGTCGACTGTGCTTTTTTGTTTAGCACGATTTTTCGTCGTTTTTTGATGCATAGATTTATCAGTGAATAGTTTGTCTCCTCGCGTGTTAATTGTAGTAAATGTTTTTCGCCCGGATCTAGGGGGAGGTGTGCTCTTTGCAGATCTTTGTGATGGCCTGCACGAAAATGGGTTCGACCTAACTGTAAAATGTGCCTATCCGTATTATCCACAATGGACGGACATAACCGGACAAAATGGACTGCGTATTTCTACCGAAAAAGCGAACGGATATGACGTAGAGCGCCACGGCATTTATATCCCTTCCAATCCGAATAGCCTGTTTCAGCGGCTCATTTACGAAGCATCATTTTTCGTTTCTTTATCTCGGCAAATCCCCAAAAAGGGAGCATTTGATGCCATTTTGGTGTTTTCACCTCTGATTGGATCAGTGGGATATGCAGCACTGGTTTCGAAGCTCACGAAAACGCCCATCTGGCTCAATGTTCAAGACCTTTCGGCTCAAGCTGCCACCGCTGGCGGAATCGCTGGACGTAGCTCAGGAATTTCCTTTTTAGAACGTATCCAAAATTGGCTATTTAGGCGTTGTCATTATTGGAGTTCAATTTCAGAACCCATGGTCGAGGCTTTGCAGGCTGTGAGGGGCGCACCTCGCCCGGTTCATTTGCTCCCGAATTGGCTCCACGCTTCACTTTCTCAAGAAATTGAACGGGTAAAAGAGAACGATGCAGCGCCCATCGACACCTCTTCGGATCGCCCCCTTCGATTGCTTTATTCCGGCAATGTCGGAGGAAAACAAGACCTCGTGGAGTTCTGTAAACGACTGCACGACTTGAAGCTGCCTTTTCGATTCAGAATCCAAGCGGCCGGAGCCCGTCTACACGAGTTGCAGTCCTGGATATCCCAGGTATCCGACCCCCGGTTTGAACTCCTTGAATTAAGCGATGAAGCTGGCCTAGCAACAGCACTAACCCAATCGGATTTTTATGTGATTACTGAAAAACCAGGGGCTGGTAATTCATTTATCCCCTCGAAGTTGATCCCGTGTATCAGCTCGGGAACGCCGATCTTGGCGATGTGCGATATCGATGGACCGCTGGGAAGAGAGGTTTCCGAGTACGGCCTGGGCGTATGTCTCGATTGGAATGCACCAGATTCATTAGAACCCTTTTTGACTCGTATCGTCCAAGATATCAAGCAAAGAGACGAATGGAGTCAGAGCGCCTTGAAACGATCCGCTTTTTACAATCGGTCGTCGGGCATTGCGCGCTGCGCACAGGCCTTATCTGAAGTGACGAAAATAAAGCTCTGAACTAGGATAAATCGTTGAATGGAAGCATTTTTGATTGGAGTACTGTAGGAGAGTTGGGTTATGGGTGAATTGATTATGGTGGGAGATCGCGTGTTAGTCTCCGTTGACGATGGCGAACGCAAAACAAGCGCAGGCCTTGTGCTTCCAGCGTCCGTTGCCGAAAAGGAAAAAGTACAGAGCGGGCGGGTCGTAAGCACAGGACCGGGATACGTTACCCCTAATCCAGAATTCAGCGAGGGAGAAATGTGGTCGCAAACACGGGATGCCATTCGCTACCTTCCTTTGCAAGCTCGCGCCGGTGATCATGCATTTTTTCTGCGAAAAGAGGCGATTGAAATTGATTTCGAGGGTAAATCGTACTTGATTATTCCTCATAGTGCCATTTTAGCTCTCCACCGTTCGCATGTAGATGATATCCTAGAAAACCTGGGCAGCCTCGACGATCTGGACCATACCGACGACTCTGATAACCGAGGTTAATGTCGCTTTTGGTGCTCAGGAATTGAGTCCCACCCTGACCGGCGGAGTTCAGTGATACCCAACCTGCCGAGGGTTTACCTCAAACAGCGAGGTCGGTCACGATGCCCGCTGTTCTCTCCCCTCTCATGGCGGCACGAAGAACAATGGAAAGAGAAATCAGCACCAAACGCGTGTTTACATTTCTTTCGACCAAATGACACGTTCTTTCAATGGCTTCTACCATATCAGAAATGCGGGCGTCAGGTAAGTTGTTAACAAACCTTATGAGCGTTTCTTCTTGGTCAACGTTCACAATTAAGTGAGAACTACCTGCTTCAGTAAGAAGCATAAGATCCCTAATTATCCCGAGAGCAACCGTCAATAGGAACTTGGTGTGCTCCCTCCCCCCAGCCGTTAATTGATCGACCTTGGCAACAATAAGATCGCCACGACCTTTAAAGCTGAGTCTCAGAAAGTCGAGCACCTGCTCACGAACCTGGGGTAATTCTTCGTTTGCAGCCAATTCAATGGCGCGACTCAGAGAGCCATCCGCCATCCGAGCTAACACTCCAGCGGTGTTGGGGTCTGCGATATCCCTCTCAACCAACGATTTCGCGATATCGTCCACTTCGAGAGGTTCGAAACGCATTTGTTGACATCGAGATAGAATGGTCGGAATCACATGATCCACTCGATCGGTCGTTAGAATGAATACGGTTTTATCACCCGGTTCTTCTAGTAGCTTTAAAAAAGCATTCGCGGCGTCGGCTCTCATTTTGTCCGCATCAATAATTACCGCCACACGGTAACGCCCCTCAACCGGATGGTAACTCATTTCACGGCGCAACGAGGTGTTCACCATTTCGACCGAATAAAACACTTGCTTATTCGTTGATCCCCCGCTGCCCTCCATCGAGGGACGACGTTGGAAGTCCACGGTCGCGTAGGGATCCTCTGCCAAGGCCCGAAGTCGTGAGGACAAATCGTCATTGTCCACGTCCTTGATCGTGGGGATTAAAACGTGAATATCCGGGTGGATTCCTTTCTTGGCTTTGTGACACGCATTGCAGGCCCCGCACGCAACTCCATTCGTCGGGGTGGCACATTGGAGGGCTTGGGCCAACGCGAAAGCAACGGCCCTCTTCCCCACTCCCTCAGGGCCATAAAACATATAGGCATGCGCAATGCGTCCGCTCGACAGCGTACGATTGAGCGCGTGTATGACTCGTTCTTGTCCGACTACGTTTTCCCATGCCATAACACTCTGACTATATTCGGCCCGTACTGATCCCACTCATTCTCCGTGGGTTCTCGTGAAGAACCTGCTGAACCTGAAATGCAGGATCCATTCTGCATTGATAGGAGTTAGAATGTGCTGTATCTTCGATCCGCCCTGCAACTGGGGGCATGTGAGTCAGACTCCGTACAGTTCTCGTTACAAAAGCCTGATTCAGACTTAAAAAACCTCTGGCGAGGTAGCTCAGCT
>CALEEY010000027.1 GCA_937877085.1 uncultured Bacteroidota bacterium | reverse complement strand
GGTTAGATAGGCGTTTCTTGGAAGCGGTAGTCAGTTGATCGGCCATCGCCTTGCACGATCGACCGTTAAGGCTAACTAAAGCCTCACTTGGATAGATCTTATCGATTTGGGAAGAGAGAGGAACGATTTGAACTCGATTTAAAAATCGGTTCGCAGAATCGTTACTCATAATTACGGCTGGGCGCTCTTTTGTAAGCTCGGGTTGCGCCTTGGTCTTGGGCCCGGATGAAGAGACCGGCTCAAACGACACCCACCACACTTCACCACGTTTCATTATTGACCTCGCCCACGTCACCAATCAGGTTTTCGCTCCAAACTTCGGCAGCGATTTCTCGTTTTTCATCCTGAGACATTGTGTTGTAGGCAGCATCAAGGTCCATCACGTGCGGGCGAACAAGTCGTTCAATGAATTGGCTGATTTTACGTGGACCTACCACGCGGTATAGTCCATCGTAGACGGCTCCATCTATCATAATGGTCAGCTTTTTAGTCATTGGGTCTTCCCTTTCTGAATTTTATATCGCACGTGTTGTTACACGTGTAAAACGATGGTAGATGGCTCTGGTTTCTGCTCGAACCTGTTTTGACATGAATAGAGTCTAGAGTTGGACACAAAAAACGGCGTCGCATACCCTTCAACCTTTAAAACCATTTCGACCCCCATGAAACGCAGCCTAAACGATCGAATTGTATTTCATGTGACTCTTTAGGTGAAAGGAGGCCGGTGATCTAAGGAAGTAGTTGCAAAAAGGATGGCCTTCGCCTCTACGGCTGAACAATGGACTATGTCCTGGGCCCACCCATATTGGGTAACTTAAAAGTCGTCCTTCATGGTCCGATACCAAATGAATGAACCTATTCACTCTGTCATTGATTATTGTCGTACTGCCATGGCTTTCGGGCCGGGTAATAAAACATTGGAATGAACTCAAACCAAAGAAGAGTTACGAAGAAAGCGATATCGAAAGACGGTTGAATAACAGCCAAGCGGACGGCCGATTCGAACTGACTTGGAATATGGTAGCGGCTGAGGAAGCTCAATCTCGGGAGAATCCTAGGTGGAAAACACCGGATGAAATGCTAATCGAGGAGCACCTGAAGAGACAGGACGTCGTCTGGAGCCCTCGTATTCCTGGAGTCCTGCATCATCCTGAGTCGATGCGGCAATAGAGCCCAAGATCTCCCAAAAAGGGCAAAGTAACTTGTCACTTTATGGCACGCGAAGCACCGCTCTGACCTATTCGATAGATGGGAACAAGCGCGTCTAGGAGAGACTCTAACTCCAATAAATCCGCTCCATTAGAAATGACTTTTAGACCCATCCTAGATATTACGTATGCTGTGCCGACCTCAGATTTCTGTCTGCGATTGAGATTTAGCGACGGCTGTGTCAAAGAGGTATATGTAAAGGACCTACTTCAAGGGCCTATATTTGAGCCTTTAAAAGACCCCAACTATTTTCGCCAGGTCAAATTGGACCAAGAATGTGGAACCGTGGTTTGGCCGAACGGGGCTGACATAGCACCAGAAACGTTGTGGAACCTACCAGATTTAGCGGCAGCTTAGCGACAGAAAAGGACTTCCGATTCTAACTCTCAACTTTTTTGACACGGTCTTCGTTGATCGGGATCAAAAGTAGACGTAATTTGAAGGCTCCGCTGAATTTATGACTTCGGTCAATCGGATCTTGGGCACTGCGTATCTGCCAGCTCTTGATTTGTCAGCGAAATGGTTTTAGACGTTTCAGGCATGCTATTGCTCGATAACTGTCTATAAACAAGGAGGGGTGGCAGAGCCTGGCTGAACGCACCGGTCTTGAAAACCGGCATACCTTTACCGGTATCGTGGGTTCGAATCCCACCCCCTCCGCAAGAAGCAACGAAGCCCCGTCCACGAAGTGGATGGGGCTTTTTTGTTTTTGATCGGAGAAAGCTTGCTTTCGGAGAGCGAAAACAAAAAAGCCCAAACGAGCGCAGCGAGTGAGGGGCTGAAGTTGCTTATTGCCGGCCCCCACCTAGGCTAACGGCGAGCGAAGCGAGCCGTAATTCCCACCCAAGGTGGTGGCAGAACGCCTAGAGGCCCATCCGCATCGAAAGCCGCCCGTACCCCGGCAATCGAGATGGCACCTGGAAGTACGATTGCTCCTATATGGGCACACGCACCTCTTAGGTGTTCAAGCGTTTTGATAGCTCCAATCCTACCCGCCGCGACTCCAACTAGAGCAACGGGCTTGCCCGCGAGAACCGACGGAAAGCCTAGCGTTTCTATGATCAGCTTGGTCATGGCGGAAAAGGTGCCGTGGTATTCAGGGGTAGCGATAACTATACCTGAAGCCTCCGCCACGGCAGCCTTTAATCTTTGTGCATCCTCGGTAGGGGCAAAACCAGGAAACGATAGATTCAAATTACGTGCATCGAAAACCTCCGGTGCATGCCCAAGAGAAGTCAATTCCCGATTGACTACCCCTAAGGCCCTAAACGTATAATTATCCGGTCTACTCGTTCCTGAAATGGTTACCAGCTTGTAAGCCATGCTTTCTTTGCCCCGCATTGATTCTGAAATTATCTCTTTCTCCAACCGTAGACAGGTCCGTTGTGGAAGAAGTCCAATCCGTTCACAACACCGTCCTTTTTAAATACCTGACCGTCTTTCATCACAAATTGCACATCGCGGAGGGCATTGATGTCTTCCAAAGGATTCTGGGAGGTAGCGATCATATCCGCCGCAAAACCCACTTTGATGGGGCCGCGTCTGTCTTGCATTTCACTGATTTCATAACCATTTGTGGTCAATACTTTCAAAATGGCCGCATTCGGGATGCCTGCTGCAATCCACGTACGCAAAAACTCGATGGTCAACTCGCCGCGGTTAAAACCGGGGATGTAATAGTCGGCGTCCGTTGAAAATGCCAATTTTACGCCCTGGTCGTACGCATTTTTGAGCATTTTGGTACGTCTTTCCCAGGTGGCATCGCTCATGGGCCGCATGAAATCGGCTTTTGGAGTTTCTGTCCCGACGCGCCAAATGCCTTTTTTCACCATCATGGCGTGTAACTCTTCGTCCAGCGCTCCATCGTGGTCAAGTGACCAAAGTCCAGCTTCGATGGCGCGCCGCGCTCCTTCTCGCGTCTGAACGTGACCGGACACTTTCTGGCCAGCATTCGCCGCTTCCGACACAAATAGTTTCAATTGGTCGATGGTGTATGGATACGCCTGGCAATCCACGCACACTTTAATAACCTTCGCGCCGTAGTGAATATTTCGGCGAATAGCTTTTACGATTTCGTCGTTCGTATCGGCGTTCAAATATTCTGGATATACCGTGCTTTCTTGTTCAGGCGTTTCGTACAACTGACCTCCGAAAGCCCCAATAATGATCCCTGAATTGATCATGGTTGGTCCAGGTACCCAGCCCATTTCAATGGCCTGCCGTAGCGCCGTGTCCGCATATAATCCGTTATTACCCAAGTCCCGAACGATGGTAAAACCAGAAGCCAGTTTTTGAAAACCGGTACTCATGGACTGAATGGCCCTTAATGGGGTCGAATCCATGATGATGGTCATGTAGTAATTCCAGTTTTCTGGCTCTTCCTTATAGGTTATCCCGAGGTGGTCGTGCGCGTCGACGAGTCCTCCCATCACCCATTGGTTAGATAGATCAATGACTTGTGCGTCACTCGGAATCGTCAGGTTTGATCCGATTTCGAGGATGGTACTGCGTCCCGTTGTGGGATTTTTTTCTACCAGAATAATCTGATTCGACGTTACCGCTCCTGTGGCGGTATCGATCAGGTGGCCAGCTTTAATAGCGGATTTTTGAGCGGCCGAAAGACCAACTCCGACAAAAAGAAGTGTTACAAGACTAAGGACAATTCGAGATTTCATACGTACACCGATGGATGAGTGAAGCACAGGTCAGAAATATTTTGTTCTTGTAGAGACGAAAAAGCTCCGCCCCCGCCAAAATATCTTCCTAGAAAAACGCCAAGCCATCCTACGATACGATCATCGAAAAATCAATCCCAGTCTTCGGGTCAACCTGCGACAGACGTAAATCGATAGGCAAAATCATAAAAGTGCTTTCCTTCCACGATGTCAATCTTAAAATCGCCTTCTATTCCTTCCAATTCGCCTGTTCCAGAATCGGGAACGACAGTAATGGACATAAAATTCGCTAGAAGTGGTGAAAATCCTTAGCCCATGCCAGCGGCCTTGGATCGTGTCTACGATACGGAATTTGAACAACCCTTTCCTCGTAGTTTCCCAAAACTTATCATGGATCTGACATTATCAGCCCACTATCGTACTAGACGCACCATGAGATCTCTGTTTGCCACCTTGCTCGTCGCCATTCTTTTCTTCGCTCCTGAAGCAATTGCCCAAGATTCTAAAGCGCATCCCGATATGAGCTTTTTTATTACTAGTGCTGGCCCGGGAAATGGAGCTAACCTTGGTGGGCTCGAAGGTGCGGACGATTTTTGCACCCTGTTGGCGGAAGCTGCAGGCTCGGAAGGAAAAGAATGGGCGGC